>CAJAOB010000484.1 GCA_903941205.1 uncultured Burkholderiales bacterium
GCGCAGCGCAAAGCCGCCCATCAGGTTGTCCTTGGCGGCTTTGAGTTCGGCTTCAGTCGGCCCTTCGGCGACGAATTTTGTCAGCACCTCGCGCGCGACCTGCACGGCTTGGGCCGCCTGGTCGGGTCGGGTCTGCAATCCGATGGTGAAAGCGCCGGCGTGAAGACCCGGCGAAAAGTAGCTGTAGACGCTGTAGGTCAGGCCGCGCTTTTCACGCACTTCGCTGGTTAGCCGGGAAACAAAACCGCCACCGCCCAGGGTGTAGTTGCCCACGGTGAGAGCAAAGAAATCTGGGTCTGAGCGCTTGTAGCCGGGCTGGCCGATCAGCACGTGCGCCTGCGCCGACTCAAAGTTGACAGCCTGCGTTAGGGGCGCCGCGAGAGGCGCCACTTCAGTCACGGGCGCGAGCGCAGCGCAGGCCGAGGCGCCTCTTTGCGGCAAGCGCGCCAGCAGCGCGGTTACCAGCGCATCGGCCTGGGCCCGCGTCACGTCGCCAACGATGCTGACCCTGGCGCGGCAAGGAGCGATCGCGCGGGCGTGCAGACTGCGCATGTCGGCGACTGAAATGCGCGCCAGCGTGGCCTCGGTGGTTTCAAAACCGTAGGGATGGCTACCGTAGATGGCCGTGGAAAAGGCACGGGCCGCCAAGGTGGCGGGCCGGGTGTTGGCTTCGCGAATTGCAGCGCCCAGGCGTTCCCGCTCGCGCTGCCAGACCGCCTCTGGAAAAGCCGGTTCGCCCAATTGGCGTGCGGCCAGCGCCACGGCCTTGGGCAGCAAGTCGGGATAAGTCAGAGAACGCAGGGAAAAACTCAGGCGGTCACTGCCCGCGCTGGCGCCAAAGGTCGCGCCCAGATCGGCCCAGGCCTCGCTGAGCTGGTTTTCGTCGAGCGCCGGGCCCGCCGTGCTGGCGGCCAGGCCCTTGTCGCTCATCCCGGCCATGGCACGCGCCAGCCCGGCCTGCGCGGCAGGATCGCGGCGGGCGCCCGCATCGAAGTCGATTTGCACATCGAGCATGGGAATGCCATGGCTTTCAACCAGATAAACCTGGCTGCCGCTGGCCTGTTGCCAATGCTGGATGGGCAGGGCCGCGAGCGCCACCGAACTGGCCAGCAGCCAGCCGCAGGCGGCGAAAGCGCTTTTTGAAAGAGCGCTGAAAAGCCAATGCTTGAACACCATGTAACGTATTTCCCTTGGCAAAATTAGCTGGAATTTTTTGAACTTTGCTGAAACCGGCCCGAAACAAGCTGAAAACAGTGAATCAGTGACGGGAGCCGGCGGCCGGCGCGCGCGGCTTGCGAGGCCCGCCCAGCGGCTGGGGAACCAACACCGCCTGCGTCAGCTGGTCGTCACCAAAGTAACGCGCCGCCACCGACTGCACCTCTGCGGCCGTGACCCCGCGCAGTCGCGAAAGCAGGCGCGTATTGGCATCCAGCGGAAATCCGTTGACCCAATTGGAACCAAGCTCGCGAGCCTGGCTGAAAAGCGCGTCCAGCTTGTAAACCTCGGCGGCCACCCATTGCGTCTTGACGCGATTTAGCTCGGATTCGCTGACGCCGTCACGAGCCACCAGCGCGACCTGCTCGCGCAGGGCGTCTATGAGTTGCTGCGTCGTCTTGCCTTCCGCTGGAACCCCGTCAAGCACAAACTGTTGCGGTCCGCGACCGCGCAGGCCGTTGTAAGCGCCAGCACTGTCTGCAACCCGCCCCTCACCTTGCGTGAGCGCACGGTTCAGTCGGGCGCCGCTGTACCCGTCGAGCACCGCGGCTAGCACGGTCAGGGCCAGCGCATCCCGACCCGGCTGGCTTGCGGTCTGTGGCGCTTGCGTGGGAGGCACTGCCACGTCATCAAGCTCACTGGCTTGCAGCTGGGGGACCTTGAACATCAGACTGACGTAGGCCTGGCTCGCGCTGGCCTTGTGATCGATTCGCCGCACGCCCGTCTGCACCGGCTCAAGCCGGGGCTTGCGCACCGGCACCGCGCCCGCCGGTATGACACCGTAATATTTTTCGGCCAGCGCACGAGCGTGGGCCACATCAACGTCCCCGGCGATCACCACGGCCGCATTGGCCGGCACGTACCACTGCCGGTAGAAGTTTCGAGCATCTGTCGGGGTCATGGCGTCGAGGTCGCTCATCCAGCCGATGATGGGGCGCCGATAAGGCGCGGCCGTGAAGGCCACGGCATTGGCGATTTCGTAAAGCTGCGAGCGGGGAGAGTCTTCGGTGCGCAAGCGCCGCTCTTCCTTGACCACTTCGATTTCGCGCCTGAATTCTTCGTCGTCGAACTGGGTATTGGCAAAGCGATCCGCTTCGAGCTTCATGACTTCCTCAAGCCGTTCGGCCGGGATTTGCTGGTGGTAGGCGGTGGTGTCTCGGCTGGTGAAGGCGTTGTCGCGCCCGCCCAAGGCGGCAATGCGGCGCGAAAACTCGCCCGGCTTGAGGCTCGGCGTGCCCTTGAACATCATGTGCTCCAGCGCATGGGCCACGCCCGAGGTGCCGTCGACCTCATCTATCGAGCCGACCCGCACCCACAGCATGTGAGCCACGGTCGGCGCGCGCCGGTCGGGCTTGATGATCAGCGTGAGGCCATTGGCTAACTTGAACTCCTGGACCTGCGGGGACGCCACTGAAGCGGTGGGCGCTGCTGCCTGCGCCAGGGCCTGACCGGCCAGGCAGGTGCAAATCAAGGCAGTTGCCACCAGGACAGAGATCTTTCGGGCGGCGAACTTCAGGGCGGGAGCGGTGATTGGCGAGGGATGATTCATCATGGTTTGGGGAAATGTACCCGGGACGGTGCGTTTCATAGAATAGACGGACTTCAAAGACCCATCAATGTTCAGTTTCTTCAAGAAAATACGTCAACCCCCGGCGCCGCCACCGGTCTTGGCCGCGGCAACTGTTCCCGCGCCAGAGCCATTAGTATCGAGCCTTCCCGCCAGAGCGACGCCAGCGGCCAGCAGCGGACTGATCGGCAGCGCCTTGGTTCTACCGATTGACGTGCCGCAGCCAGGGTCGGTGGCGCCCGAGCGCGAGCGCTGGTTCGGCAAGCTCGCGGCCGGCTTGCGCAAGACCGGCAACAGCCTTTCAACGGTCTTTACCGGCACCCGGATTGACGAGACGCTTTACGAAGATCTGGAGACCGCCCTGCTCATGGCAGACACTGGCGTGGGCGCGACCGAGTACTTGCTCAGCGAGGTCAGGCGCCGTGTCAAGGAAAGTGGCGTGACGCATCCGGTGGCCGTCAGGAACGCATTGATCGAGGCGATCGCGGAGTTGCTCAAGGGGCTGGAACGCCCCTTGGTGATCGGTGAATTCACACCCACCGTGATCATGGTGACGGGCGTCAACGGGGCCGGCAAAACGACCTCGATCGGCAAGCTGACCCGGCATCTGGCGAATGCCGGCGCTTCGGTTTTGCTGGCAGCGGCCGACACCTTCAGGGCGGCCGCACGCGAGCAGCTCACCGTCTGGGCGGACCGCAACACGGTCGAGATCGTCAGCCAGGAAGGCGGCGATCCGGCGGCCGTCAGCTTCGACGCCGTGGCCGCTGGCCGGGCCCGCGGCAAAGACGTGGTGCTGGTGGACACCGCCGGACGGCTGCCGACGCAGTTGCACCTGATGGAGGAGCTCAAGAAGATCAAGCGGACCATCGCCAAGGCAGGTGCGGACCAAGCTGCCAAGGGACTGGGTACGCCACCGCATGAAATCTTGCTGGTGATTGACGGCAACACGGGCCAAAACGCGCTGACCCAGGTCAAGGCCTTTGACGAAGCCCTGCAACTGACCGGCCTGATCGTCACCAAACTGGACGGCACCGCCAAGGGCGGCGTGCTGGCTGCGATTGCGCTTTGGTCCCGCGAGCGCAGTAAAGCGCATCCGGACTGGCGCAGCGTGCCGGTGTACTTTGTTGGGGTGGGCGAGAAGGTCGAAGACCTGGAAACCTTCCGCGCCCGCGAGTTTGCCCAGGCGCTGCTGAGCTGAGCCGGCCCACCGCATGCTGGACCGCTTTGCCCTGCGCTGGCTGGAGCCCCTGTTAACGCCAATGGCGCGGCAACTGGTTCGGCGCGGCGTCACCGCCGACCAGATCACGCTGGCTGGTTTTGCCATCGGCTTGCTGGCTGCGACTCTGGTTGCGCAGCAGGCTTATCTGGCAGGTCTGGCGCTGCTGCTGCTGTCCCGGCTGTGTGATGGTCTGGACGGTGCGGCGGCCCGGCAGACACGCTGTTCGGACCGTGGCGGCTTTCTGGACATCACGCTGGATTTTATTTTTTACGCAGCCATCGTGGTGGCCTTTGCCGTAGCTGAACCTTCGGCCAACGCCCTGCCTGCGGCGGTCTTGCTGGCCGGTTTCATGGGCACCGGCAGCAGTTTTCTGGCCTTTGCCGTGATCGCCTCCAAGCGCCACATGGCCAGCACGATTTACCCGGGCAAGTCGTTTTACTTTCTGGGCGGGCTGACCGAAGGCACTGAAACGCTGCTGTTTTTGATTGCGATGTGCCTGTGGCCGGCGCAATTTGCGCTGTTGGCCTGGGTTTTTGCAGGCCTGTGCTGCATGACCACCGCCATGCGCTTGTGGTGTGGCTTCAAAGCCTTCGCATGAACCGCGATCCTGCCTGTTGCCGACCCCGGGGCTGGCTTGAAGTTTCACCGTTGAGCTTCATCTGTGAATACATGCACCGCTCACTTGCCCTGTCAAGGATTTGAATTGCCTCTTTTCAGCCGCCTCATTCAAGTCCTCATGCGCCTGACCCTGGGCGTGTTTGCTGCCGTGGCTGTGCTCAGCCTGCTGGCCCTGGGGCTGGTGATGCTGCTGCTGGCCCTGCTGCGCGCCCTGGTTACCGGCCAGCGCCCGGCGGCCGTGACGGCTTTCAGCCGCTTTCGGCAGTTCTCCGGGCAGCAGATGGCCGGGCGCTGGGACGGCGCCCGCAACGCGGCTGACGCATCGCCTGTGCGCGCCGGCGCTGAGCGCAAGCGCGAGGGCGCCGACGATGTGGTGGACGTCGAGGTGCGTGAAATTCCTGATCACCGGTCGCCGCGCTGAAGCGTCAGGCCGGCATGCTCTGCGTGCCATAGGGTAATCCGCCTGTTCCGCGTTTGTCATTGAATGTAAAAAACTCGCTTGCGTTTTTGCGCTTGCGCCTGATTTTTCAACTTCTTTGCGGACAACGATGACTGTGAACGCTTTCAAATCTGCCGGACTCACCCTTTTGGCGCTGATGGCCTGGCTGCCAGCCAGCCAAGCCCAGACCTGGGAGCCGGCCAAAAACGTCGAAATTGTGGTTTACGCAGCCCCGGGCGGCAGCAACGACAAAACAGCGCGCGCCATTGAAAAGGCTGTTGGCAGCAAAAAGCTGATCAACTCGACCATGACCGTGGTCAACAAAACCGGTGGTGGCGGCAATATCCAGCTGAACTACATGACCCAGCATGCGGGTGATGCGCATTACCTGATGATCACCACGCCCACCCTGCTGGCCAACCACATCACTGGCAGCAGCACGCAAAACCACAAGGATTTCTCGCCGATCGCCTCCATGATCAACGATTACTCCGTCTTCGCCGTCAACGCAGAGTCCCCGCTGAAGACCGGCAAAGACGTGATCGACCGGCTCAAGGCCAACCCCCGCTCGGTATCGATTGGGTTTGCCGGCGCGCTGGGCGGGCACAACCATGTCGCCGCCGGTCTGCTGATGAAGGGCATTGGCGGCGAGGCCAAGGCCCTGAAAGTGATCGCATTCAAAGGTTCGTCCGAAGCCCTGACTGCGCTGATGGGCGGCCATATCGACATGGTGGTCACCGCAGCGGGCAACGTCAGCTCGCACATGGCCGCTGGCAAGTTGCGCGCCGTGGGCGTGGCCTCCAGCCAGCGCCTGTCGGGCGACTTTTCCAAGATCCCGACCTGGAAAGAGCAAGGCGTCGATGTGGTCTGGGGCAACTGGCGTGCCGTCATGGGACCCAAAGGCATGACGCCCGCGCAGGTGGCCCGCTGGGAAGGTGTTTTGCGTCAGGTGGTGCAAACCCCCGACTGGCAAACAGACCTGGAGAAGAATTTCTGGACCAACGACTTCACCGTTGGTGAGGCCTTCAAGAAAGATCTGGACAAGGACTACGCCGCCATGAAGGCCGTGCTGGTTGAACTCGGTCTGGCCCGCTAATTGGCGCCAGGTGGCAGCCCGCAAAAGGGCTGCGCTGCAAATTTTTCTCCATGAAAACCGACAAACTGATTGTTCTGGCGACCCTGCTGCTGGCAGCGCTTTACTGGTTTGCCACCGAGCAGATCAACGAACCGCTGATCGGTGACCCAATCGGCCCCAAAGCCATTCCCAGGCTGCTGACCATTGGCTTGCTGATTGCCGCCGGCCTGCTGTGGCTGGAAACCCTGGCAGGCCGCAAAACCCGGGCATCGGACAGCACCACAGACAGCCCGCCACCGGCCCGGCGGCCCTACTTCATCGTCGCCATGGCGGGCAGCACGCTGGGCTACTTTTTCCTGTTCA
>CAJAOB010000485.1 GCA_903941205.1 uncultured Burkholderiales bacterium
CCCGGCACCGCCTTGACGGCGGCAATCAGCGTTTTGCGCAAACCGGCCAGCTGGCTCTTGGCGGGGTAGCCCAGTTCCACGTCAAAAGACACGTCGTCGCCGCTGATGCTCAGGTTTTTCACGGCCTTGGTGCTGACGAAGTCCTTGCCGGTGTTGGGGTCGATGACTGTCTGCAATGCAGTCAAGATGCTTTGTTGTTCTGCCGCCATGGAATTTCTCTTTGCTGTGGTGAAGGTGGGGCGCAGCGGCGGCCAGGGCCGGCCCGCGGGCGCAAAAGTCTCGGGCGCAGTCTAACGCCGGCCTCCCGGCCGCACAGGCTCAAGGGCTTAAGCGGGGTCCAGCGACATAAAATCGACCTTTCCGCCTTTTCCTTTGATTTTTCTCGTCGCTCCCTTCAAAAAAGCCGCCCATGTCCCAGCGCCGCCTGTTCGTCACCACCGCCCTGCCGTATGCCAACGGCAATTTCCACATCGGCCACATCATGGAATACATTCAGGCCGACATCTGGGTGCGGTACCAACGAATGCAGGGCAACGCGGTCAATTTTGTGGGCGCCGACGACACGCACGGCGCGCCCATCATGATTGCCGCCGAGAAGGCCGGCAAGACGCCGCAGCAGTTTGTGGCCGACATCGCTGCCGGGCGCAAACCCTATCTGGACGGTTTTCACATCAGCTTTGACAACTGGCACAGCACCGACGCGCCCGAAAACCACGAGCTGGCCCGCCAGATTTACCGCGACCTGCGCGACATCCCGGCCGACCAGGGCGGCTCGCTGATTGAGCGCAAGAGCATCGAACAGTTTTTTGACCCGGCCAAGAACATGTTTTTGCCGGACCGTTTCATCAAGGGCGAATGCCCTAAATGCCACGCCAAGGACCAGTACGGCGACAACTGCGAAGTCTGCGGCGCCGTGTACGCGCCCACCGACCTGATCAAGCCGTTTTCAGCCCTGTCGGGCGTGACGCCCGAGCTCAAAAGCTCGGAGCACTTTTTCTTCAAGCTCTCGGACCCGCGCTGTGTTGAGTTTTTGCAGGACTGGACGCAAGACGGCAAACTGCAAGCCGAAGTGGCCAACAAAGTCAAAGAGTGGTTCAGCGTGCGCAGCAACCCCGACGGGTCAAGTAGCGAAGGCCTGGGGGACTGGGACATCTCTAGGGACGCGCCCTACTTCGGCATCGAGATTCCGGACGCGCCGGGCAAGTATTTTTATGTCTGGCTGGACGCGCCGGTCGGCTACCTGGCGTCGCTGAAAAACCTGCTCGACAAGCGTGGCGAAGACTACGCCGCCTACATGGCCCAGCCCGACCTGGAGCAATACCACTTCATTGGCAAGGACATCGTCACCTTCCACACCCTGTTCTGGCCGGCCATGCTGCATTTCAGCGGCCGCAAGGCGCCCACCAATGTGTTTGTGCACGGCTTTTTGACCGTGAACAACGGCGAGAAGATGAGCAAAAGCCGCGGCACCGGTCTCGACCCGCTCAAGTACCTGAGCCTGGGCATGAACCCCGAATGGCTGCGCTACTACCTGGCGGCCAAACTTTCCGCACGCAATGAAGACATCGACTTCAACGCTGACGACTTCATGGCGCGGGTCAACAGCGATTTGATTGGCAAGTTTGTAAATATTGCGAGTCGGGCGGCGGGGTTTTTGACCAAGCGGTTTGAGGGCAAGCTCACCAGCGAATTTGACGCGCAAGGGGGCGCCCTGCTGCTCGAAATTCACGCCTGCAAAGACGATATCGCCAAAGCCTACGAAGCCCGTGAATTTGGCAAAGCCACCCGTGACATCATGCTGCTGGCGGACAAGGTGAACGCCTACGTTGATCAAAACAAGCCCTGGGACTTGGCCAAGGACCCCGCAAACAACCAAGCCCTGCATCAGGTCTGCTCTGTTCTCATCAATGCCTTTGCAGAACTGAGTCGCTATCTGGCGCCAGTGCTGCCGTCGCTGGCGCAAGCGGTGCAAACTTTTGTGGGCACCAGCATGGAGCGCTGGAGCGTTGATGCTTACGTCGCCAGCATCCAGCCCTACCAGCACCTGATGCAACGCGTCACCCCCGAGCAACTCGACGCCCTGTTCGAGCCCCCGGCCGTGGTCGAAGAAAAGCTCACCCCGAGCGGGGAAAATCCCCAACCGGGGTCTGACCCCGTTTTTGACCTCGCTTTTTCTGAACCCGTTTTATCCATTCCCGGCGGCGAAGCCATCGCCCCCACCATCTCCATCGACGACTTCGCCAAGATCGACCTGCGCATTGCAAAAATCGTCAACTGCGAGCCGGTCGAAGGCTCGGTCAAGCTGCTGCGCCTGACCCTGGACGTGGGCGAAGGCCGCATGCGCAATGTCTTCAGTGGCATCGCCAGCATGTACAAACCCGAAGACCTGATCGGGCAGCTTACCGTGCTGGTGGCCAATCTGGCGCCGCGCAAGATGAAGTTTGGGGTGTCCGAAGGCATGGTGCTGGCCGCCAGCCATGCTGACGAAAAAGCCCAGCCTGGCATCCATGTGCTCACGCCCTGGCCGGGTGCGGTGCCAGGCATGCGCATTCACTGAGGCCGGCGAAAAGCATCGCGGCCAGCCCCCCTCCACAACAAAACCCGGCAGGAGCTTTCATGACAGGCAAACCCTCTTGGCGCAAACGCCAGCCGCGCGCCCTGCTTTGGGCCGGGCTGCTGGCTGGCGCCGCGCTGCTGCCCGGCTGTGCGGTTGTGGCCGTGGTTGACACTGCGGCCTCACTGGCCATTGGCACGGTCGGGCTGGTAGGCGAGGCGGCGATTGGCACCGTGCGCGTGGCGGGCAAGGTGGTGGGCGCGGCGGCCGATGCGGTGCTGCCGGGCGGCAAATAGGCCCTTGACGGGTGTTTAATGGGTTTCCGGGATTTGTCGGACACTTTGCAGGCCACCACCCACCATGCCCCTGACCCTGGCGCCTTTCAGGCCGCGCCTGCTTGAAGCGCTCAAAGGCTATTCGCGCGAGCGTTTTTTCAAGGACGCAGGCGCCGGACTGACGGTCGGCATCGTCGCGCTGCCGCTGGCCATGGCCTTTGCGATTGCCTCCGGTCTCAAGCCCGAGGCCGGCATCTGGACCGCGATCATCGCCGGGGCCATCGTCTCGGCACTGGGCGGTTCGGCGGTGCAGATCGCCGGGCCAGCCGGTGCCTTCATCGTTATCGTTTACGGCATTCTTGAACGCTACGGCCTGGCCAATTTGCTGATCTCGACCGCCTGCGCCGGCGTTCTGCTGTATTTGCTGGGGCTCTTCAAGCTGGGGACGCTGGTACGTTACGTGCCGGTCAGCATCGTGGTCGGGTTCACCAATGGCATCGCGGTGCTGATTGCGCTGTCTCAGGTGAAAGACTTTCTGGGCTTGCGCATCGACAAGATGCCCGCCGATTTCTTTTCGCAGCTGGTCGTGATCAGCGGCCATCTGTCCGCAACAAACCTCTACGCACTCGGCTTGGCCCTCGGTTGCCTCGCCGGTCTGTTTCTCTGGCCGCGGCTGTTCAAACGCGAGCCCGATCAAACCAGGCTGACGGCCCGGCTGGTGCGGGCGCTCGAGTCTTTCGAGGCCCTGCAACTGCACCGCACCGTGCAGGTCGTGTCGCGTGTGCCCGGCCCGATCGTGGCGCTGGTGACGCTGACGGCGCTGGCCTACTTCGCTGGTTTCCCGGTCGAGACCATCGGCTCGCGTTTTGGCGGCATTCCGCAGTCCTTGCCGCGCCTGGCCCTGCCTGATTTTTCATGGGATACGGTGCGTCAGTTGTTCGCCCCGACACTGACCATCGCCTTGCTGGGCGCCATCGAGTCGCTGCTTTGCGCGCGCGTGGCGGACCAGATTTCAGGCCTGCCGCGGCACGACCCGAACCAGGAACTCATGGCGCAGGGACTGGCGAACTTCATCGTGCCGTTTTTTGGCGGCATGCCGGCCACCGGCACCATCGCGCGCACCGTGACCAATGTGCGCGCCGGCGCCACGTCGCCGATTTCGGGACTGGTGCATGCGCTGACGCTGGCCGTGATCGTGCTGGTGGCCGCACCGCTGGCCGTGCATGTGCCGCTGGCGGTGCTGGCTGGCATCTTGATGCATGTGGCCTGGAACATGGGCGAATGGCGGGAATTCGGGCGGCTTCGCCACTACAGCCATCACTACACCCTGCTCATGCTGGGCACTTTTTTCCTGACCGTGGTGTTTGATCTGACGGTCGCGCTGCAAGTGGGCCTGATTCTGGCGTGCGTGCTGTTTGTGCGCCGCATGAGCTCGCTGTTTCAGGTGGTCGAGACGGCGCGCGACAGCGAGTCGGCGAGCTTTCAGCTTTACGGCTCGCTGTTTTTTGGCGCGGTCGCCAAGATCGACCCGATCTTGGCGGTGGTGGAGAGCGCGCCGCAGGGGCTGGTGATTCGGCTGGATGTGCATGCACTGCAATCACTGGACCGCTCGGGGCTGGACGTGCTCGAGCAACTGCACAAGGCGGTGGTGCTGCGCGGCGGCCGCCTGGTTCTTGCCGGACTCAATGCCCAGCCGCGCGAGACCATGACGCGGGCCGGCTTTTTGGCCAAAGTGGAAACGGCCTGAACCGGCCTTCCGGGGGTTCGGGGGGTTCCGGGAATTTCGACAGTTTCAACCGGAACAAGGCAGAAAGCCGGAACAGCGGGAAGGCACCTGGAATTGCAAAAGAAGCACGGGCTGACGATGCCCGCCGCTGGCCCCAGGCCCCAACAAAGGGCCAAGCCAAACCCCATCGCCTAAACTAGCGGCCAAAGGTAAACCCGACATGTCCATATTTCGCCGTCCCGACTACACCTCCGAAGTGACCCGGTTCATCGACCAGCTCAAGGTGCAAAAGCCTTCGCTGGAAGCCGAGCAGCGCGCCGGCCGCGCGCTGTTATGGGACAAAAAGCTGGACCGCAGCGCGGAGCAGGACTACCAGGACGCCCGTGTCGCCCAGCAGCCCTATGTCTACCTGACGGGTCCGCATCCAAACGCTGAGTAAGCACCCGGGATGCACTCCAGGGCGCGGTCGCCCAGCGGCCAGTCAGACCTGCGCATGTCATGAATTCGACCCCCTCCGCCCCGCCTGAACTAACGCCTGCCGCAGACCCTGCACGGCTGCCCGCCGAACCGGACGGGCTCAAGGACTTGCCCGGCATGCCGGCCGTGGTCGACCAGGTCGCGCTGGCACGGCTTTATGGCGAGCCGCTGTTTGCGATGCCGCACGACCTGTACATCCCGCCGGATGCGCTCAAGGTGTTCCTTGAGGCCTTCGAGGGCCCGCTGGACTTGCTGCTCTACCTGATCCGCAAGCAGAACTTCAATATTCTCGACATCCCGATGGCCGCCGTCACGCGGCAGTATCTGGCCTATGTCGACGAGATCCGCTCAACCAACCTTGAACTGGCGGCCGAGTATTTGCTGATGGCCGCGATGCTGATCGAGATCAAGTCGCGCATGCTTTTGCCGCCCAAAAAGACCGCCGAAGGCCAGGAAGCAGAAGACCCGCGGGCCGAACTGGTGCGGCGTCTGCTCGAGTACGAACAGATCAAACTGGCAGCGCATCGGCTCAACGAGCTGCCCCAGTTTGGCCGCGATTTTTTGCGCGCGCAGGTGTTTGTCGAGCAGGCGCTGCAACCGCGCTTTCCGGACGTCAGCGTGGTCGACCTGCAAGACGCGTGGCGCGACATCGTCAAGCGGGCCAAGCTGGTCCAGCACCATGTGATCAGCCGCGAGGAGCTCAGCGTGCGCGAGCACATGAGCATCGTGCTGCGCAAGCTCCAGAGCAGCCGCTTTGTCGAGTTTGAAGACCTGTTTGACACGACCCGCGGCATGCCGGTGCTGGTGGTGACCTTTATTGCCATGCTGGAGTTGTGCAAGGAAGGCCTGATCGACGTGACGCAGGCCGAGGCCTTTGCGCCAATTTACGTGCGACTGGCTTACACACAGGCCTGAAGCTGCGGGCAGCGACGGGCCCAGCTGGCTGAACTTGCCGGCCGCGCACAAGAAGCCGTCGAGGCGCCAGCAATCTTTGCGCAAGCCGTTTCAAAACCCGCCCGAAGCTGATTAGACTCTGCGCAACCGGGAGACAAACATGATTCCAAACCCTGCCAATGCCCCCAACGAGAGCACCGCCTCCGCCTACGGAACCTTGCCACCGGCCTCGGTGCCGTCGCAGCGCAAACCCGTGAGCCTGCCGCGCCTGCGGGACATGCGACAGCAAGGCGAGAAGATCACCATGCTGACCGCGTACGACGCGACGTTTGCCGCCGTGGCCGATGCCGCTGGCGTGGAATGCATCCTGGTCGGTGACTCGCTGGGCATGGTCTGCCAGGGCTTGACCAGTACCGTGGGCGTCACCCTGGAAACGATGCGGCACCACACCGAATGCGTGGCCAACGGCCTGCGCCGCTCGCAAGGGGTGGCCTGGCTGATCGGCGACCTGCCCTTTGGCAGCTACCACGAGTCACGCGAGCAGGCGCTGCGCAGTGCCAGCGTGCTGATGCAGGCCGGCGCGCACATGGTCAAGCTCGAGGGCGGCGGCTGGACCACCGAAACCGTGCGCTTTCTGGTTGAGCGCGGCATTCCCGTCTGCGCCCACCTCGGCCTGACGCCGCAAACCGTGCATGCGCTGGGCGGCTACCGCGTGCAGGGCAAGACCGGTGATGCGGCGGCGCTGCTGCGGCAACAAGCCCATGAGCTGCAAGACGCTGGCGCTGCGATGCTGGTGCTCGAAATGGTGCCGGCGAGCGTCGCCGCGGCCCTGACCACCGAGCTCACGCGCTGTGCCACCATCGGCATCGGTGCCGGCAAGGACACCGCCGGTCAGGTGCTGGTCTTGCACGACATGCTGGGCATCAACCTGGGCAAGATGCCGCGCTTTGTGCGCAACTTCATGGACGGCAACGGCAGCGTGCGCGGCGCCATGGAGGCTTATGTGCGCGCCGTCAAGGACGGCAGTTTTCCGGTCGATGCGCAGCACGCCTGGTAGGCCTGTCAGGGCTGCACCCGCATCGCTCTTCAAAACGCGACTCGCAGTGCGGCTCCACGCGATCCGCAGCACGAGGCAAAGCGCGCCCCGAAGCGCCCAACGCTTTTTTCTCACTCTGGTTTCAAGGATTTTTCGATGCATATCGTTCACACCATCGCCGACCTGCGCCAGCAGCTTGCTGCCTACCAGCGCCCGGCTTTCGTGCCAACCATGGGCAATCTGCATGACGGACATATCGCACTGGTCAAACAAGCCCGGGCCATGGGCGATGTGACGGTGTCCAGCATCTTTGTGAACCGCCTGCAGTTCGCTCCGCACGAAGACTTTGACAGCTACCCCCGCACGCTGGACGCCGACGCCGAGCGCTTGAAGGAAGCCGGTTGCAATGTGCTGTTTGCACCGCGCGAAAAAGAGCTTTACCCGGAACCGCAAACCTACAAGGTGCATCCGGCCTCGGAGTTATCGGACATTCTTGAGGGCCATTTCAGGCCGGGATTTTTCATTGGTGTGAGCACGGTCGTGCTCAAGCTTTTTTCTTGCGTGTTTGCCGGCAAGCCCGAAGGCGTAGCGGCTTTTGGCAAAAAAGATTACCAGCAAGTGATGGTGGTGCGGCGCATGGTGCAGCAGTTTGCGCTGCCCATCGAAATCGTCGGCGGTGAAACCCAGCGTGCCGCGGACGGCCTGGCCTTGTCCTCGCGCAACAGCTACCTCAGCCCCGCAGAGCGGCTTGAAGCCGTGCAACTTTCCAAGGCCTTGCAAGCCCTGGGCGAAGCTGCCCGCAAAGCCGGTGTGGCTGATCTGCCCGCGCTCGAAGCCAAGGCCATGCAAGCGCTGGCGCGGCGCGGCTGGAAGCCGGACTACCTGACGGTGCGCCGCCGCACCGACCTGCTGACGCCGCAAAACGAGCCGCTGGGCAGCCACCCGCTGGTGGTGCTCGGGGCCGCCAAACTGGGCATGACCCGGCTGATCGACAACATCGAGATCTGAGCGCTGAGCGCAGCCTGGGCTGCGCCGCCAGGCTCAGCCTTGCTCGACGGTAGCGTCCCGCCCCATCAAGGAAGCGATGGCCTGCGCTGGCGTGCGCTGACCATCTAGCAGAGTCACCACGGCCTCGGAAATCGGCATTTCTACGTCCAGCGCCCGGGCTCGCTGCAACACCGTGCGGGCGCAGTAAACGCCCTCGGCCACATGACCGAGCGAGGCCACCGCCTGCGCCAGCGTCTGGCCTTGCGCCAGCAGCAGCCCGACTTGCCGGTTGCGGCTCAAGTCGCCGGTGGCGGTCAGCACCAGGTCACCCAGACCGGACAGGCCGGTGAACGTGTCGGCGCGGGCACCGAGCGCCACGCCCAAACGCGTCATTTCGGCCAGCCCCCGGGTGATCAGGGCGGCGCGAGCGTTCAGGCCGAGCCGCAGGCCATCGCACAGGCCGGTGGCAATCGCCAGCACGTTCTTCACGGCGCCACCGACCTCAACGCCAACGATGTCCTCGCTGGCGTAGACCCGCAAGGCCGGACCGTGAAAGGCCGACACCAGAGCCGCACGGACGTCAGCGTGTTCGCTCGCAGCCACCAGCGCCGTCGGCTGGCCCAGGGCCACCTCGCGCGCAAAACTCGGTCCGCTCAGAACGCCGGCGCGCAGCCCGGGTGCCACCTGCGCGCGGATTTCATGCGCCAGCAAGCCAGCGCCTTGCCCCGGCAAGGCCGTCTCGAAACCCTTGCTGAGCCAGGCCACAGGCACCGAAACCCGGGCTTGCTGCAAGCGCTGCAGCATGCCGCGCAAACCGGCCAGCGGCGTGGCGATGATGATCAGGTCCTGGGCTTCCAGCGCCTCGGCCAGCGGGCCGTCGGGGCCGCCCGTGACCCTCAGGCCCGCAGGCAGATCGATGCCCGGCAGATAGCGCTGGTTTTGCCGCGCTGCGTGCATGGCTTGCGCCTGAGCTGCGTCGCGCGCCCACAAGGTCACGGCATGACTGGTTTGCGGCCCCTTGGCGGACCCACTGGCCGATACCGCCAGGGCCGTGCCCCAGGCGCCCGCACCGACAACACAAATTCTCATGCCGTGGCGCTCAAGCGACTGGCGCAGGCGGATTGCAAATCCTGCTGCCTGATTTACACAATGATTTGAGGCGCGGCCTGCCCGGCCGCTTCAGCTTGCTGCTGCTGGTACATGGCCTGAAAGTTGATTTCCGCCAGATGCACAGGCGGAAAGCCACCGCGCTGGATCACGTCTGCCACGTTGCCGCGCAGGTAGGGATAGACGATTTGCGGGCAGGCGATGCCGAGGATGGAGCCGAGCTGCTCGGCATCGACGTTGCGCACCTCGAAAATGCCGGCTTGCTTGGCTTCGACCATGAACACGGTCTTGTCTTCGATCTTGGTGTGCACCGTGGCGGTCACGGTGACTTCAAAAAGGCCGTCGGTCACAGGCTTGGTTTCAACACCGAGCTGGATTTCAACGCTGGGCTGCTCCTGGTTAAGCAGAATTTCAGGCGAATTGGGCTGCTCCAGCGACACATCTTTGAGGTAAACGCGCTGGATCTGGAAAACAGGTTCAAGGTTGGCTTCGGCCATGGTGATCTTTCAACAAACAAAAAAAGATGGCGACAACCACGAAGGGTTGCGGCGAGGGTGCGCGGGGACAGGAAATTCGAGACAAAGAAGAGTCAGATGGCGTAGAGCCAGATGAAGGAAAGTGAAATGAGAAAAGCTGAATTCGCAACTATGAGGGAATTATCTACGCTGGCCTGACGGCTGGCGCGGTCGGATCGCCGGGGCGGCCTGCCAGCCAACGCCAACTCAAGCAATGCCGAGCAAAGGCAACAAACCACCCCGTCCGTCGAGCGCCACCAGATCGTCACAGCCGCCCACATGGGTGGTGCCAATGAAGATTTGAGGTACCGTGCGCCTGCCGGTGATCTTCATCATGATGTCGCGCTCGCCGGGCAACTGGTCGACGCGCACTTCATGTAGCTCGGTGACGCCACGCTGCTTGAGCAAGGCCTTGGCCTGAACGCAGTAAGGACAGGAGCCGGTGGTGTAAATCTTGACGGTTTGCATGAGCTCTCCAGTATTGACTCGGGCGAGTCAGGCTTTTTCAACAGGCAAATTGGCTTCGCGCCAGGCTTTGAGGCCGCCGCCCAGGCTCTGGGCCTGCTCGTACCCAAGCTTTTTGGCAAGCGTCGCAGCGCGAGACGCGCGGGCTCCAACGGGGCAGACCAAAATCACCGGCAAGGCCTTGTTCTTGACCATCTGCGGCAATTTTTCCTCAAGCTGGGCCAATGGAATATTCTTGGAACCACCCACGTGTCCAGCAGCGAATTCGTCAGGATTGCCGACATCGATCACCACGGCTTTCTGGCGGTTGATCAATTGCACCGCGCCAGCCGCACTAACACTGCCCGAGGCGACGCTGTTGGAAATAAGGGGCCACATGAGCATCCCGCCCGAAGCCAGCGCCACGGAGATAAGCATCCAGTTGTCGATCAAAAATTTCACATTGAGCCTTTAGAAGTGTTTTGCCGCGGGGCATACAAACGCTGATTTTAGAATGCAGGTTGGCCAATGCGCAGTACGCCGGCCACCAAAGCCCCGCAAAATCATCCCGTCCACGGCCGTGGTCAATGGCCTGTCCCGCTCCTAACCCGGACTTTTTTACATTTATCCATCCGATGTACAAATTAGTGCTTATCCGCCATGGCGAATCCACCTGGAACCTTGAAAACCGCTTCACCGGCTGGACCGACGTCGACCTGACGCCCACGGGCCTGGCGCAGGCCATTTGCGCCGGCAAACTTCTTAAAAACGAGAAGTACGACTTTGATCTGGCCTACACCAGCGTACTTAAACGAGCCACCCGCACACTCTGGCATGTGCTCGACGAGATGGACCGGACCTGGCTGCCGGTGATCCATAGCTGGCGCCTGAACGAGCGCCACTACGGGGCGCTGCAAGGCCTCAACAAGTCCGAAACAGCGCGAAAGTACGGCGACGAGCAAGTGCTTGCCTGGCGCCGCAGCTACGACACGCCGCCGCCCGCCTTGAGCCCGGACGATGAACGCTGCGAAGCTAGCGACCCGCGTTACGCCAGGTTGCAGCCCGGACAAGTGCCGCTGACCGAATGCCTCAAGGACACCGTGGCCCGGGTGCTGCCATTCTGGAACGAATCCATGGCGCCTGCCATCAAGGCGGGCAAGCGGGTCGTGGTCTCCGCGCACGGCAACTCGATCCGGGCACTGATCAAGTACCTCGACAACATGTCGGACGAGGACATCGTCGGCCTGAACATACCCAACGGCATTCCGCTGGTGTATGAACTCGACGCCGAGCTCAAGCCGATCCGCCACTACTACCTCGGCGACACTGAGGCAATTGCGGCAGCCTCTGCGGCCGTTGCAGCGCAGGGCAAACGCTGAGCAGACAGGGCGGGAGCTCAGTTGCCCACCCCGGGTGAGTCTCTGTAGGCACGGCAGCGACTGATTGCGCATCAGCCGCTTTTGTGAGGTTCCCATGGAACTCTTGCACAGGGCTTTGCGCCTGGGTGTATATTCATCCGGATTCCTGCTGTGGGCGGGTACAACATGTGTTGTAACGCCTGACAGGCCAGGCCAACGAAGGTGTTTTTATGGGTCAGAAACTCAAGATAGCGGGCTGGATTTCGGTAGGCGCGATTGCCGGCGCCTTGACCACGGTGCAACTACAGGCTGTAGCGCGTGGCGGCCTGGCGCCGCTGCCTCTCGAAGAGCTGCAGCAACTCGCAGCCGTCTTCGGCATGGTCAAAAGCGACTATGTCGAGCCCGTGGACGAGAAAAAACTCATCACGGATGCCATCTCGGGCATGGTTGCCAGCCTGGATCCTCACTCGGTTTATTTCGACAAGAAGTCCTTCAAGGAGTTTCGCGAAGGCACGACCGGGCGCTTCGTGGGCGTGGGCATCGAAATCAGTCAGGAAGAAGGCCTGGTCAAGGTCGTCTCGCCAATCGAAGGCTCGCCAGCAGACCGCGCAGGTCTCAAGCCCAACGACCTGATCACCAAGATTGACGATACCTTCGTCAAGGGCCTGAGCCTGAATGAAGCAGTCAAGAAAATGCGGGGCGAACCCCAGACCAAGGTCTTGCTGACGATCTTTCGCAAGGACGAGAACCGCACCTTCCCGGTCTCCATCACGCGCGAGGAAATCCGCACCCAGTCGGTTCGCAGCAAGGTGATCGAGCCCGGCTATGCCTGGATTCGGCTGAGCCAGTTTCAGGAGCGCACGGTCGACGATTTCGTCACCAAGCTCGAGCAGATCTACAAGCAGGAACCCGAACTCAAGGGCCTGGTGCTGGACCTGCGCAATGACCCGGGTGGGTTGCTAGATGCAGCAGTGGCCGTGTCCGCCGCGTTCCTGCCGGAGAACGTCACGGTGGTTTCGACCAACGGGCAGCTGGCCGAGAGCAAGTTCACCTACAAGGCCTCGCCGGAGTTTTACGCGCGTCGCGGAAGCGACCCCCTCAAACGCCTGCCCGCAGCGCTGAAAAACGTGCCTCTGGTGGTTCTTGTCAACGAAGGTTCGGCCTCGGCCAGCGAGATCGTTGCCGGCGCCCTGCAAGACTACAAGCGCGCCACCATCATGGGCAACCAGACCTTTGGCAAGGGTTCGGTGCAGACGGTTCGCCCGCTCGGGCCCGACACCGGCCTGAAGCTCACAACCGCGCGTTACTTCACGCCCAGCGGCAAGTCGATTCAGGCCAAGGGCATCGTGCCTGACGTGATGGTCGACGAAACCCTTGAAGGCAGCCCTTTTGCAGCCTTGCGCACGCGCGAAGCCGACCTCGAAAAGCACCTCAACAGCGGTCAGGGCGCTGAAGTCAAGGATCCGGGGCGTGAAAAGGCCCGGGAGGAAGCGCTCAAGCGGCTCGAGCAGGAGTCGCGCAAGACGCCAGAGCAGCGCCGGCCACCCGAATTTGGCAGCGCCAAGGACTTCCAGCTCGCTCAGGCCATCAACCATCTGAAAGGCCGGCCCGTGCTGGTCAGCAAGACCATGGCCGAGCGCAAGGACGAGAAAAAACAAAATTGAGCGTTGCGGCCGCTGGCAGCGCATGCCGGCCCGGAAGTCCAACCCCAAGCCTCAACCCCAACGCCGGACTCGAAAGACCGGCGGTAACGCTTGATGGCCGGACAAGTGCGCCTAGGCTGCCGCGTGTGGACGACCCATGAATGATTCCCAGCTGCTGCGCTACTCCAGGCATATCCTGCTCGACGAAATCGGCGTCGAGGGTCAAGCCAGGCTGCTGACTTCCCATGCCCTGATCATTGGCGCTGGCGGCCTCGGGTCACCCGCGGCTCTTTACCTCGGCAGCGCTGGCGTCGGCCGCATCACGGTAGTCGACCATGCCCGGGTCGATGCGACCAACCAGCAGCGACAAATCGCGCACACCCTCGCGCGTGTCGGCCAGCTCAAATCCGAGTCGATCGCCACGGCGATTGAGCAGATCAATCCTGACGCCCGGGTCACCGCCCTGAGCGAGCGTGCAGACAACACCTTGCTCGATGCGCTGGTACCGCAGGCCGACGTCGTGCTGGACTGCACCGACAACTTCCAGACGCGGCATGCCATCAACCGTGCCTGCGTGCGGCACGGCAAGCCGCTGGTCTCGGGCGCGGCGCTGCGCATGGACGGTCAGGTCTCGGTGTTTGACGCGCGCCAGCCGCTGGCACCCTGCTACGCCTGCCTCTTCCCGCAGGCTGAGGCGCCCGAGGAAACCCAGTGCGCCACCATGGGCGTTTTCGCGCCACTTGTCGGCATCGTCGGGAGCATGCAGGCCGCTGAAGCGCTGAAATTATTGGTCGGTTTCGGCGAGTCCCTGGCGGGCCGGCTGCTGATGCTGGATGCGCACCAGATGCGCTGGAGTGAAATGCAGGCGTCCAGGCAGACGGACTGCAAGGTTTGCGGGACAGCCCACCGGTCCTGACTCCGCACGGCGTGGCGCAAGCCCACCGCCAAAATCAGGAACCCATGCCTGCTTGATTCAAGATGGGCGATGCGCACGATGTGCCCAAGGGTCAGCCTTCTGCCTTGCTGCATCTTGTAAGACTCAGACTACACGCCAGAAGCTGACGAACTGTCAGAATATTCGACAGTCATCAATCGCTTTTGCGCGACTGCATCTGATTGGTCAGCTCCAACGCTGCTGCACCTCGTCCTCACAGTCTCTGGACCCAAAGTGACCTTGAAAACCTACATCGTCGAAGACAACGCCACCATCAAGGACAACCTGATCGATGCATTGGTGGAACTCGCAGACATTGAGGCGGTCGGCTGCGCCGAGACTGAACTGGAAGGCCGGCAATGGCTGCGGCAAAACGAACGCGGCTGGGATCTGGCGATCGTTGATCTGTTTCTGCGGCAAGGGACGGGGCTCGGAGTGCTACGCGAATGCCTGGAACGAAAGGCAAATCAGAAAGTCGTTGTGCTGAGCAACTACGCCACTGCGGCTATTCGCCTGAGATGCGGCGAGATGGGGGTGGACGCGGTCTTCGACAAGTCCAACGAAATCGACGCGCTGGTGACGTACTGCTTGCAACAGTGCCACCGTGGCAAGGACTGAGCCCTGTCAGTCGATCAACTTGTTCTTGAGGGCGTAATAGGTGAGGTCGCTGTTCGAGGCCAGACTCATTTTTTCCATCACGCGCGTGCGGTAGGTGCTCACCGTCTTGACGCTCAGGGACAAGGCCTTGGCGATGTCGCCCGCCGTTTCGCCCTTGGCGAGTTTGAGGAAAACCTGAAACTCGCGCTCGGACAATTGCTCATGGGCCGCGACATCGTGCGGCCGATTAAGTTGCTGCGCCAGCAATTCGGCCACGGCAGGAGTGATGTAGCGCTTACCCAGAGAGATGACTCGAATCGCATTGACGATTTCAGTCGGGTCGCACTCCTTGTTGAGGTAGCCGCTGGCGCCCTGGCGAATCAGGTTGACCGCGTAGTGCTCCTCCGGATAGCCGCTCAGAATCAGGATGCCGACATCGGGGGCTTTGGCGCGGATCATGGCCAGCGCGTCGATGCCGCTTTGCCCGGGCATCGACAAGTCCATGACAAGAATATCGAGCTCGACATTGCGAACCAGGTCAATCGCTTCCCGGCCACTGGCCGCCTCGCCAACAACCCGCAGATCCACCTGGTCAGAGAAGAACTGCTTGAGCCCGGAACGAACAATCGCGTGGTCATCAACAATTCCAATTTTTATCATGTCAACGTCTTTCGAAAAAACTTTCGGGATGAAGATGAGCCCGATTTCGAAGCTCATCCTTTAACAGTGCCACCTTTTAACAAGTGCCAACCATTATTCACGATTAATTCACCGAGCCCTGACCGGAGAACGCATTGAAACGCTTTTCAATCCCGAAGATGGAGATCAGCATGGCGCTTGCGATCTTCGCGGCAGCCGTCCTGATCTCGATCAACGAGGCCAGCTTTTATGAGTCGTCGCAAGCGACCGCCAAGATCGAGGAGGCCGAACTCACGCGGCGGTCGGTGGGCCAACTGCTTCGCACCATGCTTGACGCGGAGACAGGCACGCGCGGCTTTCTGCTCACAGGCAATGAGAGCTACCTCAAGCCTTATGAAGAGGCGCTCGCGCAGGTTGACCAAAACCTCTGGCAGTTGCGCAACCTGCTTGGCAACTACCCCGCGGAGCTCGCTGAATTCGAATTGATGGCACAGCACATCAGCCGCAAGCAGGCCGAACTCGACCTGAGCGTGCGCATGCGCAAGAGCGGCAAAGACGAAGCATGGAAATTCATGCTCAAGACCGACGTCGGCAAAGCCCACATGCAGGCCATTCGGGAGCAGTCAGAAAAACTGCAGGCCACAAGTCTGGCGAAGATGGATACGGCGCACGACAAGATCAATAAATCGTTAATGCTGTCACGCATTGGTATCGCCGCCATGGGCCTGGGGGGCTTGCTTGCCTTTTACATGTACCTGATGCAAACCGACGCCCTGATCAATGCGGGCAAGCGCGAACAGCAGGCTCTGCAAAAGGAACGGGCCCGGCTGGAAAAACAGGTGCGCGACCGGACCGCACGTCTGGCAAAACTAGCCACGCACTTGCAGGAGGTTCGCGAGGACGAGCGAGGTCATCTTGCCCGCGAGCTGCATGACGAACTCGGCGCGCTGCTGACCGCCGCCAAGCTTGACGTGGCCCGAATCAAGGCGCGTCTGGGCAACAGCCTGCCCGAAGTCAGCGAGCGCATGGAGCACCTGACAGTCACGCTCAATAGCGGCATTGCACTGAAACGGCGCATTGTTGAAGACCTGCGTCCTTCGTCCCTTTCACACTTGGGTCTGGTCGCATCGCTGGAAATCCTGGCGCGCGAGTTTGCCGATCGCTCGGGGCTGGTGATCAGGACCTCGCTGGACCCGGTGGAGTTGGGCGGCTCGGCACAGCTCACGGTCTACCGCCTGGTGCAAGAGTCGCTCACGAACATGGGCAAGTACGCGCAGGCCAGCCATGCCGAGATCAAGCTGCACAACACCGACAAGACCATCACCATCGAAGTCAGCGACGACGGTGAGGGTTTTGATGCCGAAAAAGTCGCCGCCACAAGCCACGGTCTGGCCGGCATGCGGCATCGCGTGGAAGCTGCCGGGGGCGAACTCATCGTCGACTCAGAGCCAGGCAAAGGCACGCGCATACGCGCCGAGCTGCCCAAGCCCCGCTGAAACTCTTGCGCACAGACCGGCGCAGCCGAGCGAGGCTTTGGTCCTACAGGTCTTGCGCGCAAACGCTCACGCAGCGAGCCGCCGCTCACCTAGGGCCATAGAGCGGCGAGCTCCTAAAGTCATCACATGAGTAGAAAAACCGAAGTGCAACAAGGCCAAGGCCGGTTCAGCAGTGTTCAGGCAGATCAGGGCAGACAGACAGCGCCTTCTTGTGCATCCGCAAACCGAGGGGAAACCAACCCGCTCGCACAACGGCTCCATGACGCCAAACGCCGAATCGCCTGAATGCACCTGTTCGCCGCCAGGACTTCTGACTCCCTGACTCATCGATTGACCCACCCTCCCCACTCGAAAGGATTCGACATGACTTCCACAAGCTCGGCCAATTCAGGTCTCGCGGGTAACCGGAACGCCCGCGACGACGCACTCGGCTCCGCCGCACACCTGAGCGAGCGAGCCCAAAGCTACGCGCATGAAGCCCTCGACCAAGCCGAGGAAAAACTGCGCGAACTGCGCGGCACGGTGGACCCGATGGTCGACAAGTTGGCCGGCAACGCCGAAAGGCTGGCGCGCCAAAGCATGGACATGGCCGCAGAAGCAAAGCGCAAGGCGCAGGAATCCCTTTCCCGTTACGCTGATGTCACCACCCGGTATGTGGCCGAGCAGCCCGTCCGTTCAGTGCTGATCGCCGCCGCGGTAGGCGCTGCCGTCGCCTTGCTGGTGTCCTCGGCACGCAATCAAAAGCGTCCTTGAACGATCTCGGGTGCACGTGTTTTGGCAGCTGCCCAGACCGCTTGTCGATGTGCATTGAATGGTTGCAGGACAAAGGCCGGCGGCTCTTTCATCGCGGCACAGAAATTACGGGCTGTCTACAACCAATGACCTGACCCACCGGCTTTTGCTTTCACCACCTTGATGCTTCATCCTATTTTTTCCACCCTCATCAATCGCCCCGATCTGGTGGCGGATCACGCAGCGGCGTACGCGGAGTTATTGCGTCATGAGGCTGCCGACTTGAGCGCGCGATGGCGTCGCCGCATGGTGGCCTGGGTAGCCGTAGCTGCGGGCGCATTGGCGTTCATGATTCTTGGTGGTGTGGCGCTGATGCTGCTCGCGATTCACACCTTTCACTGGGCATTCGCCGTGGTCCCTGGGCTTGTGTTGATACTGACCTTCTGGGCTTTATCGATAGCCCGGTCACCGGCTGCCCTGGTCAATTTCCCTGACCTGATGACCCAAGTTCAAAGCGATATTCAGGCATTGCGCGAGGCTGTCCGATGAGCGCCCACCAGCATAGTGCCGCTTCGCGTCTGACACCGCAGCAGCGTCTGGCAAGCAGTCGGCGGGCCATCGTGCAGCATATGGGCTGTCAAAACCAGCTTGAACCGCAATCCCATGGCAACGGTGGCAACGGCGCTGGCGAATATCGCTACGGTCGAGCCGGCGGCTTAGGCGGGGCTGCAAGCGACTCCTTCAGCGCAGGCCAAACCGATGAACGCCCCGGCGCGGGGCTTTGGCGTTCTTTGCGACGGACGGTCAGAGCATGGTGGCGCTCGCATCCCGCGCACCTCGCAGCCGATATTGCGCATCCTCTCATCAGCACCTATGCCCAGGCGCACCCCCTGAAGTTGATGGCAGTGGCTGCTGGCTTGGGTGCGGCCGTGGTGGTGGCCAAGCCCTGGCGACTGCTCTCGGTGACTGGCATGTTGATCGCGGCGCTTCGCTCGACCCCGGTTTTGCACCTTGTCCGATCCTTTCTATCTACCCACGCAGCACCCTCACGCGAGCAGTCGCACTAAAGCCCGGGCGCGGCAACAACTGTCAACCCGGCATCGACCCTAAGGCGCACCCCTTCCCGCTCCCGTCTACTTAACCCACAAAGGACCTTCTCATGAAACACACTCGCGCAATCGCACTCGCAGCCCTGGTCGGCATGACACTCGTCAGCACCGGCTGCGCCTTGGTCAGAGGCCAGGAAACCGTCGGGGCTTATGTTGATGATGCAGCCATCACGGCGGCCATCAAGGCGAAGTTCATTGACGACAAAGTGGTTTCTGCTGGCTCCATCAGCGTCGAAACACTGAACGGCACCGTGCAGTTATCTGGCTTTGCCAAGACCACTGCCGAGAAAATGCAGGCTGAAACCATTGCCCGTGCGAGCAAAAATGTCAAAGCGGTGCGCAACGACATCGTCGTTCGCCCTTGATCGCTCGTTGCGGCTCTTGCGGTCGGTCAAGGAGCCGACCTGCATGGGCCGTGGCGACGCCTGAAGTCCCCAGGATACTCGGATGCCGGATCGGCAAAAAGTCCTCGGCCAAGGACTTTGGCGTTTTGCTCCTCCGTCGCGTAAACACCAAGCTCTTGCCGAAAGCGGTAAGACCAGGCCTGTCCGTGCCGAACCATCCACTGACCGACGTCCTCCCGCCCGAGATACACCTTGGCCAGATCGCGGCCGTAGTCATCCTTGCGCTGAGATTGCACCCTGACGTGGCGCTGCAGCAAACGCTCTTGCAAGGCTTGCCGTGCAGCGACGCCGCCGGGCTGACAAATTTCAGGTGCATCCATGCCGAGCAGCCGAATGTTGCGGGCCTCACCGCCCTCGAGCGGCCTGACGTAGACGGTGTCGCCATCGACCACATATGTCACCACGCCCGCCCACGAGGCCTTTGAGGCGAGCGCTGGCTCAGACGATACGGCCGCAGTCCACGACAGCGCGGCCGTTGCCACCAGGACCAGCCGGGCCAAGGCCCGGGCAATGGCCGGGTGGGGACTCAGTCGCTTCATGCACGCACCAGTTCAGTCAGCAACCACCAGGCCAAGCCAAAGATCGCCAGGCCCCAGATGAGCAGGACCAACAGG
>CAJAOB010000486.1 GCA_903941205.1 uncultured Burkholderiales bacterium
GTCCGGAGGGCTTTAAGCATGTATGTTGCCGTCAAGGGCGGAGAGAACGCCATTCTCAACAGTTACCACCTGCTGGCCGAGCAACGGCGCGGTGACAGCCGCTTGCCTGAACTCAGCGTGTCGCAGATCCAGCAGCAACTCAAACTCGCGGTGGACCGCGTGATGAACGAAGGCTCGGTCTACGACCCCGAGCTGGCGGCGCTGGCCATCAAACAAGCCAGCGGCGACCTGATTGAAGCGATTTTCTTGCTGCGCGCCTACCGCGCCACCCTGCCCCGCCTGGGCATCACCCTGCCGCTGCAGACCGAGCGCATGTCGCTCAAGCGCCGCATCTCGGCGACCTTCAAGGATCTGCCCGGCGGCCAGGTGCTTGGCCCCACCTACGACTACACCCAGCGCCTGCTCGATTTCACGCTGCTGGCCAATGCCGGAGCAGTGCTGGCGGCTGCGCCCCGTCAAACTGAAAAACTGCCCGGCGGGCCTGACTTGCAGGTCACGCCGCGCGTGGTTGATTTACTCAACAGCGAAGGGCTGATTGAAACCCGACCCGTCCCGCCAGGCGATCCTTCGCCGGTCGACCTGACCCGTGAGCCTTTGCGGTTTCCGGCAGTGCGCTCGACCCGCCTGCAAAACCTGGCGCGCGGTGATGAAGGCTTTTTGCTGGCAATGGCTTATTCGACACAGCGCGGCTACGCCCACAGCCACCCTTTTGTGGGCGAGGTGCGCCTGGGTCAGGTGGCGCTGGAGATCGTGCCCGAGGAGCTTGGCTTTGCCATTTCCATCGGCGACATTGAAATCACCGAGTGCGAGATGGTCAACCAGTTCGCCGGCAGCAAGACCGAACCGCCGCAATTCACACGCGGCTACGGCCTGGCGTTTGGCCACAGCGAGCGCAAGGCCATGGCCATGAGCCTGGTGGACCGTGCGCTGCGCGCCGATGAACTGGGCGAGGCGATCGAGTCACCCGCGCAGATGCAGGAATTCGTGCTGTCGCACAGCGACAGTCTTGAAGCCTCCGGCTTTGTGCAGCACTTGAAGTTGCCCCACTATGTCGACTTTCAGTCAGAACTCGAACTGATCCGAAAAATGCGCCTGGCAACGAGCCAGACGCCAAGCCCGATCGGCGCGGGAGTGACAGCATGAACGCTCCCCATGAAATCGGTTTGCAGCAATTGGCGCAAGCCGAGGCCGGTGATGTGCAGTCGAACTTCAACTTTGCCTACCTTGATGAACGCACCAAGCGCATGATTCGCCGCGCGCTGCTCAAGGCGGTGGCGATTCCCGGCTACCAGGTGCCGTTTGGCTCGCGCGAGATGCCGCTGCCCTATGGTTGGGGCACTGGCGGGATTCAAGTCACCGCCGCGGTCATCGGGCCTGATGACGTACTCAAGATCATTGACCAGGGTTCTGACGACACCGTCAACGCCGTCAATATCCGGCGCTTTTTCGAACGCACGGCCGGTGTGGCAACGACCACGCGCACCCGCGACGCCACGCTGATCCAGACGCGCCACCGGATACCGGAACTCCCCCTGAAGGAAGGCCAGGTCATCGTCTACCAGGTGCCGGTGCCCGAACCCATGCAGCGCCTGGAGCCGCGCGAAACCGAAACCCGCACCCTGCACGGGCTGGCCGAATACGGCTTGCTGCACGTCAAGCTCTACGAAGACATCGCCAGGTACGGCCACATTGCCACCACCTACGACTACCCGGTACTCGTCAACGGCCGCTACATCATGGCGCCTTCACCGATTCCGAAATTCGACAACCCGAAAATGCACATGAATCCGGCCTTGCAACTCTTTGGAGCCGGCCGTGAAAAACGCATCTACGCCGTGCCGCCCTACACCTCGGTTGAAAGCCTGGGCTTTGAAGACCATCCCTTTGAAGTGCAGCGCTGGGATGCAGCCTGCGCGCTGTGTGGCGCCACCGACAGCTTCCTCGATGAAGTGATCACGGATGACAAGGGCACGCGCATGCACGTCTGCTCCGATTCCGACTATTGCCGGTCTCGCCAGGATGGGGACGCACCGGTGCAAAGTGGCGCAAAACCATGAGTGTCTTTATCCGTCAGGCGCAATCTTCGGATGTGGCCGCTGTGCTGGCCCTTTACGCGCAGATTGACTTCAACAACGATGCGGTCTTGTCCGAAGCATCAGCCCAAACCATCTTTGCGGAATTTTCCCGCTACCCAAGTTACCGGCTTTTCGTGGCCATGGATGCAGACAAAGTGGTCGGCAGCTATGCCTTGCTTGTCATGCACAACCTAGCCCACGGCGGCATGCCCTCAGCCGTGGTGGAAGACGTGGTGGTGGCCAGCGCCGAACAGGGCCGCGGCATTGGCCGCCAGATGATGGTCCATGCCAAAGAGCAGGCCAAGGCAGCGGCTTGCTACAAGTTGGCGCTGTCTTCCAATCGCGCGCGCCTCGCAGCGCACGCCTTCTATGAATCTCTCGGGTTTGACCAGCACGGCCTGAGTTTTGTGATCGAGCCCTGACATGAACTTGAACGCTTTAACCACCCCTGCGGCACCCGCCGCCTTGCTGCAGGTTCGCGGACTGGGCAAGAATTACGGCGACCGGGTTGCGCTGAAAAACGTTTCATTTGACCTGTGGCCAGGCGAAGTTCTCGCGGTGGTGGGCGAGTCCGGCTCAGGGAAATCGACCTTGCTGAACGCGATTGCCGCGCGCAGCCAGCCCGACGCCGGCACTGTGCACTTCATGACCCGCCATGACGGCCTGCAGGATGTCCACGGCATGACCGAAGCCCAGCAACGTTTGCTGGCGCGCACCGACTGGGGCTTTGTGCACCAGAACGCTGCCGATGGTTTGCGCATGGATGTCTCGGCCGGCGCCAATGTGGGCGAGCGCCTGATGGGCCTGGGTGAGCGCCACTATGGCCGGCTTCGCAGCATCGCTTCCGGGTGGCTGGAGCGCGTGGAGATTGACGTGGCCCGCATTGACGATGCACCCCGGACGTTTTCGGGTGGCATGCGCCAGCGACTGCAAATCGCACGCAACCTGGTGACCGAGCCGCGGCTGATTTTCATGGACGAGCCGACATCGGGACTCGATGTCTCGGTTCAGGCGCGCCTGCTGGACATGCTGCGCCAGCTCACCCGAAAAATGCAGCTGGCAGCCATCGTGGTCACGCACGATCTGGCGGTCGCCCGGCTGCTGGCGCACCGCATGATCGTCATGCAGGCCGGCTGCGTGGTGGAAGCCGGCCTGACCGATCAGGTGCTTGACGACCCGCAGCATCCTTACACCCAACTTCTCGTTTCCTCAGTACTCCAGCCATGAACCCAGCCCTTCTTCAAATTCAAGGGGTGGCCAAGCGCTTTACCCTGCACCATCAAAACGGCATCGAGCTGGCAGTCCTCGGCGAGGCCAACCTGAGCGTTCATGCGGGTGAATGCGTGGTGCTCGACGGCCCCTCCGGCATGGGCAAGAGCACCTTGCTCAAAATGATTTACGCCAACTACCGCTGCAGCGCCGGCAGCATCCGCATTCAACTGCCGAACCGCTTGCCGATCGAAGTGACCACTGCATCACCCCACGAACTGGTGCGATTGCGCAAGGAATCGATTGGCTACGTGAGCCAGTTCCTGCGCGTGATCCCGCGGGTGCCGGCGCTGGACGTGGTGGCCGAACCCTTGCTGGAGGATTCAGTTGACGAGCCTGGCGCGCTGGCCGCGGCGCGCGAGGAAGCCGGCCGCTGGCTGACGCGCCTGCGCATACCCGAGCGCCTGTGGCATTTGCCACCCGCGACGTTTTCAGGCGGCGAGCAGCAACGCATCAATATTGCGCGCAGCATGATCAAGCCCAGGCCGCTGCTGTTGCTGGACGAGCCCACCGCGTCGCTCGACGTCGACAACGCGCAGACGGTCATTGAACTGATTCGCGAAGCCAGCACGCGCGGCGCGGCGATTGTCGGAATTTTTCATGATGCCCACGTGGGTGACGCCGTGGCGACGCGCCGCATCAATGTGGCTGACTTCAGGACCCACCCATGAATGACACCGTGATCTTTAAAAACGCCCGGATGGTGCTGCGCAACGAGGTCGTGGACGGCAGCCTGGCCGCGCAAGACGGACGTATCAGCGCCATCGCAGGACCGACCGCGGCCAAGGGCGCTATCGACCTGAACGGCGACTATCTGTTGCCCGGTCTGGTGGAAATGCACACCGACAATTTCGAGCGCCACCTGATGCCCAGGCCCAAGGTGCACTGGGCCGAGTTGCCCGCCTTGCTGGCGCATGATGCCGAGATTACAGCCGCCGGCATCACCACCGTGTTTGACGCGCTGGGCGTGGGCGAAGCCGACACGGAAAGCCTGCGCGGCAGCGCCTGGAGCGATGTGCTGGAAACGCTCGACAACTGCACACAACAAGGCTTGCTGCGCGCCGACCACCACCTGCATGTGCGCTGTGAATTGCCAGCGCCCAACACGGTCGAATTGTTCAAACCCTTTCACGGACATCCACGGCTGGCACTCCTGTCGCTGATGGATCACACGCCCGGCCAGCGGCAGTGGGAAAACATTGAGCAGGCGCGGATTTACTACACCGGCAAGAAGGGCTGGAGCCAGCAGAAGTTCGAGCAACAGGTGGCCCGTGCGAGCGCATTGCAGGCCGAGTATGCGAAGCCACACCGCCACTACTTTGTAGACTATTGCAAGACCCACGGCATTGCGCTGGCCAGTCACGATGACACGACGCCAGCGCATGTGCAGCAGGCGCATGCCGAAGGCGCGAGCATGTCCGAGTTCCCTACCACCGTACTGGCCGCACGCGAGGCACGCAAACATGGCCTGCGCACGGTCATGGGCGGGCCGAACGTGGTGCGCGGCGGATCGCACTCAGGCAACGTGGCTGCGGTCGATCTGGCTCGTCTGGGCCTGCTTGATATCTTGTCCTCGGATTACGTGCCAGGCAGCCTGCTGTCTGCGGTGATGGCGCTGGTGCAGCAAGGCGTGATGACGTGGCCGGAGGCAGTGGCCACGGTGACCTCAGCCCCGGCGCTAGCCACCGGGCTGGCAGACCGTGGCGCCATAGAGGCGGGCCTGCGGGCTGACCTTATACAGGTTCATATTGCAGAGCTGCCTAACGGAGCTCGCCACGCCGTTGTCAGGGCCGTCTGGCGTGAAGGCCAGCGCGTCCTGTGAGGCAGTTGGACGCCGTGTCACACAAGCTTCTTTGGCCCTTCATGAAACCGTCATGCAGAGCCCCGAGACTCCGTCTGTCTATACAACTTACAAGGAGCTCACGATGGATGCAGCGCTTCGGATTCACCAGCTCAACAAATATTTCGCCAAAAAACAGGCTCTGTGCGACATCAATCTCACGGTGAAAAAAGGTGAGATGGTGGCCCTCATTGGCGCCTCGGGCTCAGGCAAGTCGACGCTGCTGCGCCACATGTCCGGGCTCATCACGGCTGACGGCCGCACAGACTCGCTGATCGAGATCGACGGTCGCCGTGTGCAGCAGGGCGGCCGCATTCATCACGACATTCGGCGCGTCCGGTCTGAAGTCGGCTTTGTGTTTCAGCAGTTCAACCTGGTCGACCGTCTGCCCGTGCTGGTCAACGTGCTGGTGGGCCTGCTGCACCGCATGCCATGGTGGCGCAGTCTGTTTCGCATTTTCAACGCACAAGAGCGGGCCCAGGCGCTTGAGGCGCTGGCGCGCGTCGGCATTGCCGACTGCCACGCACAGCGGGCGTCCACCTTGTCAGGTGGCCAGCAGCAACGCGCCGCCATCGCCCGCGCACTGGTGCAGGGCGCCAAGGTTGTGCTGGCTGACGAGCCGATTGCCTCGCTGGACCCGGAGTCGTCACGCAATGTGATGGAAATTCTGGCCCGCATCAACCGCGAGGACGCTTGCACTGTGATCGTGTCCTTGCACCAGGTTGACATGGCGCTCAAGTACTGCCCGCGGGTGGTGGCACTGCACCAAGGCCGGGTGGTGTTTGACGGCCCATCCAAGCTGCTGACACCGCAACTTCTGCGTGAACTTTATGGCGTTCATGTTGATGAAGTCATGGCTGATTCCACTTGCCAGCCGGCCGCCCCGACTTCACTGGCAGCGTCGGGTGACCTCGCCACGCCAGCCTGGCAACCAGCCTTGGCTCAGGCTGCCTGATTCATATTTGCTCACTCTTTAAAGGAACCGTTCTGATGATCAAGAAAATTCTGGCCGTCACGGCCACCACACTTGGGCTGGGGCTTTCGTTTGCACAAGCCCAGGAAATCAACTTCGGCATTATTTCGACCGAGTCGACCCAAAACCTGAAGCAGGACTGGGAGCCGCTGATCAAGGACATGGAAAAACAGACCGGCATGAAAGTCACGGCCTTCTTTGCGCCTGACTACGCCGGCATCATTGAAGGCATGCGCTTTAACAAGGTGCAAGTGGCCTGGCTGGGCAACAAATCCGCCATGGAGGCGGTGGACCGCGCCAGCGGCGAGGTTTTCGCGCAGATGGTCAATGCCGACGGAACCCAAGGCTACTACTCCCATCTGATCGTCAACAAGGACAGCCCGTACAACAATCTGGATGACATTCTCAAAAACGGCAAGAGCCTGAGCTTTGGCAATGGCGACCCGAATTCGACATCCGGTTTTCTGGTGCCCGGCTTTTATGTGTTTGCTAAAAACAAGATCGACGCCAAGACCCACTTCAAGCTCACCCGCAGCGCCAACCACGAGGCCAATGCTCTCGCGGTCGCAAACAAGCAAGTCGATGTCGCCACCAACAACAGCGAAAACCTCGAAAAGATTCAGGGCCGCTACCCTGAAAAATTCAAGAGCATCAAAATTGTCTGGACTTCACCTCTGATTGCGCTGGATCCGCTCGTGATACGCAAGGACATGGCTGAAGCCAGCAAGACCAAGATTAAACAGTTCTTCTACAACTACGGCAAGACGGACGCCCGTGAGAAAGATGTCTTGATGAAGATATCCAAGCTCTCGGGCTTCAAAGAGTCCGACAACCGCCAACTCTTGCCGATTCGCCAGCTGGACCTTTTCAGCCAGCGCAACAAAATTGAGTCCGACGCGGTGATCTCTGACGCCGTCAAGAAGGAGCGCATGGCTCTGATTGACAAGCAGTTGGCCGCTCTGAACTGATTTTTTTCGCAGGATACCTCCCACCATGCAGCTGACCTCCGTTCTATCTTCGAGTGCCATGCACGGAATTGCCGCGCCCAAACGCAGTCTCACCTGGTATTTTCTATGGGCATTGGTGCTTGTTTTGCTGGGAGGTTCCTGGCAGGGGGCCGACATGCGGCCGCTGGATTTGCTGCGCGACTCCGGCAATATGGCAAATTACGCTGCCGAGTTTTTCCCGCCAAATTTCAGCCAGTGGCGAATGTACGTGAGCGAAATGATCGTCACGCTGCAAATCGCACTCTGGGGAACTGCGCTGGCGGTGGTCACGGCCGTGCCAATGGCTTTGATGGCTTCCGCCAACCTCGTGCCCTGGTGGATTTATCAGCCCACACGCCGGTTCATGGATGCGACGCGCGCCATCAACGAAATGGTTTTTGCCATGCTGTTTGTGGTGGCGGTCGGCCTGGGGCCTTTCGCCGGCGTGCTGGCGCTCTGGATACACACCACGGGCGTGCTGGCCAAACTCTTCTCCGAGGCCGTCGAGGCGATTGATCCGCAGCCTGTCGAAGGCATACCCTCGACGGGCGCGAGTGCGCTGCATGAAATTGTCTATGGCGTTATTCCGCAGGTCATGCCTTTGTGGATCTCGTTTGCGCTGTACCGGTTTGAAAGCAATGTGCGATCAGCCTCGGTGGTCGGCATGGTCGGCGCCGGTGGCATTGGCGTGGTCCTGTGGGAGATCATTCGCGGTTTTCAATACGCTGAAACCTGCGCGGTGATGGCGATCATCGTGGTCACCGTGACTGCCATTGACCTGGTTTCGGCACGCATCCGAAAAATACTGGTTTAAAAAGAAAACACCGCCATGACCTTGAGCACGGCTGACATCATCAAGCTGTTGGAGACACGAGCCACGCGCCAGTATGGCCGAGAGGCTGTGAGCCAGCTCGAGCATGCCTTGCAATGTGCGCAGCTGGCCGAACAAGCCGGAGAAGAAGACACGGCCGTGGTCGCAGCCTTGCTGCACGACCTTGGTCATCTGATCGCGGCGCAGAGCGAGCAGCGCCCGGACGACGAGCAAAAGACTGACGACTTGCATCAGTACATTGCGATTCCTTTTTTGCGGGGCCTGCTGCCAGCGGCCGTCCTTGAACCGATTCGGCTGCACGTGGATGCCAAGCGCTATCTGTGCGCTACGGTGCCAAGCTACTGGGCGAGTTTGTCGCCGGCATCGCAACGCAGCCTCGCGTTGCAAGGCGGCGCCTACTCGCCGGCTCAAGCGGAGGCTTTCATGGCGCAGCCTTTTGCCGAAGTGGCTGTGCGCCTTCGCCGCTACGATGATCTGGCCAAGGTACCCCAGGCGATCACGCCTGACCTTGGGCATTACCAGCAAAAGCTCGAAGCGCTCGCCTTGAATCCTTGAATCTGCAGGAAGCGCGACTCGCGGGAACCGCGGGTCCCTTTGTCCCGACTGACCCGGCTGAGGCGCATGAGGCGTCTGACGGGGCTGGCGAGATCCTTGACGCTCGCGAGCAAGGTGCAGCAGCATTTGGCAAGCCGCCCCACTCGCGCAGGGCTAACATCCACGGCCCTTCAGATGTCCATGACAGGGCGCAGCATGGCGAAGGGCACGAGCCAGACGGCGCCGCCTCCGCAATCAACAGAAGCTGTTTTCTGGTTGATGCGATTGATGACTCCCACCTGCGACTGCAGGTATTTGTCGGTAAAAGAGACCTTGTCGCCACGTCGAAAGTCAGCCGCGCTGGGTTTGTACACGGGGGCGGCAGGTGCAGCGGGTCTCGCGCTTTCGACCGGCTCGCTGGCTTCTCCCGGGTCAATCGCCGCGTAGAGCACTTTCAATGGCGCGCGACTGGCGCCGTCCAGCACGATGACATGCTTGCCCTCTGTCGCTGCGACCTTGCCGGATCGCAAATGACCGCTGCGCGAATCGATGAAGCGCACGGGCTTTCCGGGGTGAAGCTTGCCCAGCACCGCGGCCATGCGTCGCGGATCAGCCAGCAAACGATCAATGATGGTTGAAAGTTCGAAGAGTTCCAGGCTGCTTGCGTTTGACAGCGCCTGTATGAGGATGGTGTCATGCATCGCTCGCATTGTGCCAATACAGGGGCGCGGAATCCGCTTGCAGCTGCGTCGGCAGGCAAAGCAGTTACGACCGGGTGTCAACAGGCCTTGACTGCGTGCAAATTGGCCACGATCTGAGCACGCGTTGGCCCGCGGCGCAAGGGGTTCAAGGGCTGCCAGCACCGGCCTGCGCTCGTGGTCGCAAGCCATGCGCGAGAGCCGCCCTTCCAGGTCAGACGCCAGGCCCCGCACCGTTCGGCTTTATCATCTTCCTTCATGTCTATCTGCATTCTCGACAACGACCTGATCGACGCTGACGCAGCGCCTGTGTGGGGCAGTTATTCCACCATGTTCGAGCTGCTGCTGCGCGGCGCCGGTTACCAGGGCGCGGTGCATTCCTGCAGCGCGCGGCTCGGTCAATACCCCTCTTCTTTTGCGCACTACCAGGCCGTGCTGCTCACCGGCAGCCGGGCCGATTCGTTTTCTGACGAACCCTGGGTGATCGAACTGCGAGGCCGTGTGACTGCGCTGCTCGCGCAGGGCCAGCGACTGCTCGGCGTGTGTTTTGGGCACCAGTTGATCGCGCACTGTCTCGGCGCACGGGTCGCCCGCGCGCCACAGGGCTGGGGCTTGGGGCGCGCGGTCTACGACTGGCATGGGCCAGGCGGAGTGGCCAATTCACAGGGAACGCTGGCCTTGCTGGCCAGTCATCAGGACCAGGTGCTGGAGCTTCCGCCGGGAGCCACTTTGCTGGCGAGCAATTCGCATTGCCCGATTGCGGCTTACGCCATTGGGTCGCAAGTCTTGTGCGTGCAAGCACATCCGGAATTCGACGCGCGCTACAGTGCCTTGCTGCTGGGCAAGCGCAGGGCAATTTTTGGCGAAGCGCTGTACAAGGAGCGCCTGAGCAGCCTGGCCCATGGACACGACGGGGCACGCTTTGGCGCCTTCATGCTGCGTTTTATCGAGCAGCCTGCCGCCGTCCCGAGCGAACTGGCGGGCCACCAGTTCGTCACCGAACGGACCGGCCCTTAAACTTTTTAAAAGCGAAATGCCGGGCTCCATTTACAAGCCCTGACAAGCCCGGCGCGCATGCATCAGTTGTCTTGAGGATGATGCTGCGATGGACCAAAGAGTGGCAAGAGCGGCGCATCCCGGGCGAACTGCAAGCGGACTTGCATCGGACCCTGTTACCTCGACGCTCGTTATTCCGCTGGTCGCACGTGCGCTCGGTGACTCGGTATTTCCGGGTTTTGCCGTTGGCGACGCGCTGGCAGCGCCCGCACTGGAACAGCTGGATGTGGACGTGGGGCCGTTTCTGCGCGACAAGGCCAGCTTGTTTGGCGTTCTGTCGCGCACCCGTTTATTCCGGCAGTTGGCGTTCGAGTTCTTTGACCGCTTTGAGCAGGCCACTGGCGCCAACCTCGGTTGCGGCCTGGCCAGCTATTTTCAGTGGCTGGACCGCGGCACCAACCACTGGCTGGACGCTGACGTTCCTCAAGTGATGCAACTGCGCCGGCGCCTGTTGCCGCCGCCCGGAAAGCATCACCGGGAAGTCGCGGTCGACCTGAGCACCGAGGGCTGGTGGCAGCGCTTGGGCCTGCCGGCGCGCCAGAGCAACAAGCCTGTGGTGGTGATTTGCGAAGGCGTGCTGATGTACCTGGAGGCGCGGGAAGTGGACCACGTGCTCAAGGAGTTCGGGCAAAACGCGCCCGCGGGCTCGGAGTTTTTATGCGACACCCTGAGCTGGATGGCCACCGGCTGCGCGGCGCTGCATCCTTCGGTGTGCCACACCCATGCGCAGTTCAAGTGGGGGCCGCGGCGCATGCGGGACTTCACGGCGCCGCACCCACGATTGGTGCTTTTGTCAGAGCATCCCATCATGGAAGCCTATGACTTCAGCACCGCCTTGGCGTTTGCCAGTTTTCGGGCGCTCTGGGGCGTGCCACTTTACGGCGCCGTGCGACTGGGCGTGCGCGGCTGAAAGCA
>CAJAOB010000487.1 GCA_903941205.1 uncultured Burkholderiales bacterium
GGCGATGGTCAGGCCGATGAACTCGGGCAGGATCATGGAGCGGCGCGACCAAGTCTTGATCGGCTTTTTGTCTTTGTTGGTAACTGCTTTGTCAGCCTTGGCTACCAAATGATGGTCGACAAAGGGACCTTTTTTGAGTGAACGGGTCATTTCCTGGCCTTACTTCTTGCGACGCGAAACAATCATCACTTGCGTGCGCTTGTTGTTGCGGGTGCGGTAGCCTTTGGTCAGGTTACCCCATGGGTCGACTGGATGGCGACCTTCACCGGTCTTGCCTTCACCACCGCCGTGCGGGTGGTCAACCGGGTTCATCACCACACCGCGAACGGTTGGACGAATACCCATCCAGCGCTTGACGCCGGCCTTGCCGAGACGGCGCAGGCTGTGTTCTTCGTTGGCAACTTCACCAATGGTCGCGCGGCATTCAATGTGGATCTTGCGAACTTCGCCAGAGCGCATACGCACCTGGGCGTAAGTGCCTTCGCGGGCCAGCAAGGTCGCCGAGGTGCCGGCGGAGCGGGCGATTTGCGCGCCCTTGCCGATCTGCATCTCGATGCAGTGAATGGTCGAGCCGACCGGGATGTTGCGGATCGGCAGGGTGTTGCCGGCGCGGATCGGGGCTTCGGAGCCACTGATCAGCGTTGCACCGACTTCGAGACCGCGCGGGGCGATGATGTAGCGGCGCTCGCCATCGGCGTAGCAGACCAGTGCAATGTGGGCACTGCGGTTGGGGTCGTACTCGATACGCTCGACCTTGGCCGGAATGGCATCCTTGTTGCGCTTGAAGTCGACCACGCGGTAGTGGTGCTTATGGCCACCGCCCTTGTGGCGAGTCGTGATGTGCCCGTTGTTGTTACGACCAGCCTTCTGAAATTGCGGCTCGAGCAACGGCGCGTGCCCCTCACCTTTGTGCAGGTGGTCACGGGAGATCTTCACCATGCCGCGCTGGCCTGGTGAAGTCGGTTTCATTTTGATGACAGCCATGATTACGCAGCCTCCCCACCGATGTTCAGCTCTTGACCGGCTTGCAAGGTCACGTAGGCTTTGCGAACGTTGTCGCGGCGACCGACGGACTTGCCAAAGCGCTTGGTCTTGCCCTTTTGGTTAAGAACGGCGACAGCCTTGACTTCCACCTTGAACATCAGCTGCACTGCCGCCTTGATCTCATGCTTGGTGGCGTCTTGCAGCACCTTGAAGGTCACGGTATTGGTCTTTTCTGCGATCAAGGTGGCTTTTTCAGACACGATCGGCGCGACCAGCACCTGCATCAAACGACCTTCGTCGAATTTGGCCTTGCTGGAAAATGCTTTACCGGCGCTCATGCGAACATCTCCTTGAGTTTGTCCATGGCAGCCTTGGTGACCAGAACCTTCTTGTAATGAACCAGCGACACCGGATCGGCGTAACGGGGCTCAACAACGAGGATGTTCACCAGATTGCGGGAAGCGAGATACAAGTTCTCGTCGACTTCGTCAGCGATCACGAGCACCGATTTGAGGTTCATGGCTTTGAATTTGTCAGCCAGAACCTTGGTCTTTGGTGAGTCCACAGTCAGGGAATCAACCACGGCCAGACGACCTTCACGGGCCAGCTGCGAGAAGATGGAGGCCATGCCGGCACGGTACATCTTCTTGTTGATTTTCTGCGTGAAGTTCTCATCAGGCATGTTAGGGAAAATCCGACCGCCGCCACGCCACAGCGGGGAGGAAGTCATACCCGCACGTGCGCGAC
>CAJAOB010000488.1 GCA_903941205.1 uncultured Burkholderiales bacterium
ACCGCAATGATGGCGTCGTCGACCAGCAGACCCAGCGCAATGATCAGCGAGCCCAGTGAAATCTTGTGCAGTCCGATGCTCCAGTAATGCATCGCCAGAAACGTCACCGACAACACCAGCGGAATCGTGATGCCCACCACCAGGCCCGGCCGCATGTCGATGTAATAACGCCGCCACAAGGGCAGACTGGCCGCGTCGGCGCGCTTGTGCAGCCCCAGGCTGATGAAGCTGACCGCCAGCACAATCAGCACCGCCTCGATCAAGACCTTGATGAACTCGTTGACCGAGCTGGTCACCGCGCGCGGCTGGTCCTGGATCTGCACCAGCCGGATGCCCGCCGGCAAGCCGGCATCAAGACGGCTGCTGAGTTTTTCGAGCGAATTCCCCAGCCGGATGATGTCACCGCCCTTGGCCATGGACACGCCCACGGCGATCACATCCTTGCCCTGATGGCGCACCTTGACGGAAGGCGGGTCCACATAACCCCGGCTGACTTGGGCGATGTCGCCCAGACGCATCTGGTTGCCGGAGCTGCCGCGAATCGGCATGGCCTTGATTTGCTCGACCACCTCAAACGGGCCACCCACACGCACCTGCAGTCGGTCCAGCGGTGTCTCCACGGCGCCGGCAGACTCGATGGCGTTTTGCTGGCTCAGCTGGGCCAGCACCTGATTGAAGTCCAGCCCGAGCTGCGACTGCCTTTTGGACAGCTCGACAAAGATCTTTTCGTCTTGCACACCAAAGAGTTCGACCTTGGCGACGTCCGGCACGCGCAGCAGTTGCTGGCGCACATCGTCGGCAAAGACCTTGACTTCGGCATTGCTGAAACCATCCGCCTCCAGCGCGTAAATCACGCCATAGACGTCACCGAAATCGTCGTTGAAAAAAGGTCCTTGCACGCCGCCGGGCAAGGTATGGCGCATGTCGCCGATTTTCTTGCGCACCACGTACCAGACGTTGGCCACCTCGCTGGGTCTTGATGAGTCCTTGATCTGGAAAATGATTTGCGACTCGCCCGGTTTGGAATAACTGCTGATCTTGTCGGCGTAAGGCACTTCCTGCAGCGTGCGCTCGAGTTTGTCGGTCACCTGCTCGGCCACTTGCTGGGCGGTCGCGCCCGGCCAGTAAGTGCGCACGACCATGACCCGAAAGGTGAACGGCGGGTCTTCGTCCTGGCCGAGCTGAAAGTACGAGGCCAGCCCCAGCACCATCAGCACCACCATCAGGTAGCGCGTGAGCGCCGGATGCTCGAGCGCCCAGCGAGAAAGATTGAAAGACCCCCTGGGCTTGGGCAAGCCGGCATCAAGCGCGGGCTTGGCAGCCGATTCACCCGCATGCATGGCGGCAGCGCTCTCGGCTGGAACCGGCGGCACAGAAGTAGCGGCCGTCTCGCGGCCTGATGTGTCGGTCATGCGCGGCTCACTTGACGGCGGGGCCGGATGCGGCCTGGCTCACGGACGCCGCCGAAAGCGGCAAGGTCTGATTCGGCAAGGCCGGTGTGGCCGCTTCCCGGGGGCGGTAAACCGTGACTTTCTGGCCTGGCGAGAGCACATGCACGCCAGCGCTCACCACCTGCATGCCGGGCGTGAGGCCAGAGGCGATCACGGCGTCGTTGCCATCGGCCGTGGCCACTTGCACGGCTTGCGAGCGCACGGTCATGCTGGCGCTGTCCAGCACCCAGACGGCGGTGCCCTGGCCCTCTTGGCGCAGCGCGGACGTAGGCAGCTTGATGACAG
>CAJAOB010000489.1 GCA_903941205.1 uncultured Burkholderiales bacterium
ATATAGGCCAGGCTCATATGGCTGCGGCCCAGGCCAGTGACCGCGTCACGCTGTCGGCCGTGGTGGACCCGTCGCCCGCGGCCCCAGCTCTTGCCGCCAAAGCTGGCGTGCCGCTCTACAAAAGCCTAGCAGCCTTGCTGGCCACCGACCGGCCCGACGGCCTGGTGCTGGCCACGCCCAATGCCCTGCATGTGCCGCAGGCGCTTTTGTGCCTGCAGGCCAAGCTCCCCCTTCTGCTGGAAAAGCCGATCGCCACCACGGTGGCCGAAGGCATGCTGCTGGTGCAACGCATCAACGAGACCGGCGCCAAGGTGCTGATTGGCCACCACCGCGCGCACAGCCCCATCATGGCCAAGGCGCGTGAGGTGCTGGACGCCGGCAAGCTCGGTCAGCTGGTGGCGGTCATGGGCAGTGCCACCTTTTTCAAGCCTGATCACTATTTCTCAGACGCGCCCTGGCGCCGCGAGCCGGGCGCCGGTCCGATCTTGCTGAACATGATTCACGAGGTTCACAACCTGCGCATGCTTTGCGGCGAAATCGTGGCCGTGCAGGCCTTTGCCTCGCAGGCCACGCGCGGTTTTGCGGTGGAAGACACCGTCGCCATCAACCTGCGTTTTGCCAGCGGCGTGCTGGGCACGTTCCTGCTGTCAGACACCGCTGCCTGCGCCCGCAGCTGGGAACAAACCAGCCAGGAAAACAAGGCCTACCCGAGTTATGCAGACGAAGACTGCTACGTCCTGACCGGCACCAACGGCAGCCTGTCGATCCCCACCATGCGCCTGAAAACCTACCCGTGTCCCGAAGGCCGTTCGTGGTGGAAGGAGTTCGAAGTGGGCGTGGTCGGCATGGTCCGGGGCGATCCCATCTTGCACCAGATGGCGCACTTCGGCTGCGTCGTGCGCGGCGAGGCCGAGCCGCTGGTCAGCGCGCAAGATGGCCTGCAAAACCTGCGCGTCACCGAAGCCATCGTCGAGGCCGCGCGCAGCGGCCAGACGGTTAAGCTGAACGCCGCGTGAAGGCCCTCCGGCTCACCACGTCTTACCCGTCCTCAACCCGCCCAACCCCAGGAAATGATCATGAAGATTCTCATGCTGCACGGCATCAACCACAACATGTTCGGCAAGCGCGACCCGGCGCAGTACGGCACCATCACGCTCGACGAGATCAACGCCTCGCTGGCCGGCCTGGGCAAGGAGCTCGGTGCCAGCATCGAGGCCTTCCAGACCAACAGCGAAGGCGCCATGTGCGAGCGCATTCACCAGGGCTATGCCGAGGGCGTGGACGCGGTGCTGATCAACGCTGGCGCCTGGACGCATTACAGCTACGGCATTCGCGATGCGCTGGCCATCCTGACCTGCCCGATCGTCGAGTTGCACATGTCCAACATTCACGCGCGCGAGGCCTTTCGCCACGTCTCGGTGTTTGCCGAAATCGTCAAGGGCCAGATCTGCGGCTTTGGCGTTGACAGCTACTTGCTGGCGCTGCGCGCCGCTGTTTCTGCGGTGCAGTCCGCAAAAAGATGAGCCGTCGTATTTAGAAAGTCGCCTTGCCCATGCTGATCAACGGCCATACCGAACTCATCGCCCACATTGGTTTTCCGACGCACTCGTTCAAGGCGCCGATGATCTACAACCCCTACTTCGAGCAGCGGGGGATCAACGCGCTGGTGGTGCCCATGGGCTGCAAGGCCGAGGACTATCCCGGCTTCTTGCGCTCGCTCTTCAAACTGAGCAACATTCGCGGCGCTCTGATCACCATGCCGCACAAGGTCAGCACCATCGGCCTGCTCGACGAGGTCTCGCCCGCCGCGGCGATTGCCGGCGCCTGCAACGCGGTCAGGCTTGGCCCGCAAGGCCAGTTGCAGGGCGACATGTTTGACGGCGAGGGTTTCGTGCGCGGCGTGCTGCGCAAGGGCTTGAAGCTGCAAGGCGCGCGCGCGCTGGTGGTCGGCACCGGCGGCGTGGGTTCGGCCATTGCCGCCTCGCTGGCGGCGTCCGGCGTGGCCGCCATCAGCCTGTATGACGTCAACGCGGCTTCGGCGCAAGCCTTGGGCGCGCGGCTGGGCGCGCACTACCCGGCGCTGCAAGTGAGCACCGGCAACTGCGACCCGGCCGGGCACGAGTTGGTGGTCAACGCCACGCCCATGGGCATGAACGAGGGCGACCCCTTGCCCATGGATGTCTCGCGCATCGCGCCTTCAACCTTTGTGGGCGAGGTCGTCATGCGCACCGAGATGACGGCTTTTTTAAACGCCGCGCGGGCGCGCGGTTGCCAGGTGCAGATCGGCTCGGATATGCTCTTCGAGCAGATTCCCGCTTATCTGGAGTACTTCAATTTACCCACCACCAGCCCCGAGGTCTTGCGCTCTGTTGCCCGTCTTGGCTACTGAGCCCCGGCCCGAGCGCGAGCTTGAACCCAAGACACCAGGCGCCCGCCGCAGTTGCTGCCGCGGGGCGCTGCCCGAGCCCGCAGACTCCGTAGGAGGTCTGACATGACCCGACTGAGCCGCGCCCAACAGGGCATCGTGCTGGTGATCTTTGCCATGGCCTGCTTTGCCGCCATCGATGGCATGGTCAAGTACCTGGGAACGCTGGTGCCGCTGGTCATGGCCATGTGGTTTCGCTACATGTTCCAGGTCGCCCTGACGGGCGCCGTCTTGCTGCCCCGGCGCGGCCGCGCGCTGTTTAAAACTCGCCATCCGTGGTTACAGCTCTTGCGTGGCGTCTCGCTGGCGGTGTCAAGTTCGCTGGCTTTTGTGAGCCTGCGCTACATGCCGGTGGCCGAGTTCACCGCCATCCTGACGCTCACGCCCATGTTCATCACGCTGGTGTCGGTGCAGGCCATGGGTGAGCGGGTCTCGTGGCTGCGTTGGCTCCTGTTGTCCGGCGGTCTGGTAGGAGCGCTGATGGTGATCCAGCCGCAAGCGCACGACTTTCAGTGGATCATGCTGTTGCCGCTGGCGCTGGTGGTGGTGAGCACAGGCTTTCAGTTGCTGACCAGCTACCTGGTGCGCCACGACGACCCGGGGACCATGCATTTCCTGACCGGTGCGGTGGCCTGTGTGATCGCCAGCGTTGCGCTGCCGTTTTTCTGGGAACCCCCGTCGTTGGCCAGCCTGTGGCTGATGATGGGCCTGCTGGGTGTTTTGAGTACGCTGGGGCATTACCTCATGATCATGGGCTACAGCCTGGCCAGCCCGTCCACCCTCACGCCCTACCTGTACTTTCAGATCGCCTTTGCGACCCTGGCCGGCTGGCTGGTGTTTTCGCAGGTGCCCAACCGCTGGTCCCTGGCGGGCATTGCCCTGATCGCCGCCTGTGGCGTGGCCAACAGCTGGCTGACCGGGCCGCGCCCGCTTGGGCCGGTGGAAAGCGAACCCACCCTTTGAGCTGTATCCGGTCAGCGCCATGCCATCCTTGGGGCCTGTGTGGCCAGATCATGCCCATGCAATCGGGCTTGCCGTCGGCCTGATTGACTGGCGGCTTGAACATAATCGCGCATGGACAAACTCAAGCAGCTCGAATCTTTTGTCTCGGTCGCCACGCGCGGCAGCCTGACAGCCGCCGCGCTCGCAGAGGGCGTTGCACCGGCCATCATGGGGCGCCGACTTGATGCCCTTGAAGGGCGCCTGGGCGTCAAGTTGCTGGTGCGCACCACGCGCCGAATCAGTCTGACCCACGAGGGCAGCGCTTTTCTCGAAGACTGTCAGCGCCTGCTGGTCGACTTTGCCAACGCTGAAGCCAGCGTATCGGCCGGCGGCGTGAAGGCCAGCGGCCACTTGCGCATCACTGCGCCTGCTGGCTTTGGCCGCCGCCATGTGGCGCCGCTGGTTGCGCGATTTCGCGAGCGGCATGGCGACGTCACGATCTCGCTGAACCTGAGCGACCGCGTGGTGGACCTGGCCGGCGAGGGCTTTGACTGCGCAGTGCGCGTCGGTGACATGCCCGATTCGTCCCTGGTCAGCGTGCGCATGGCCGACAACCGGCGCCTGTGCGTGGCCACGCCCGCCTATCTGCGCCGGCACGGCACGCCTGAGCAACCGTCGGATCTGGCGCGTTTTGACTGCCTGACGCTGTCCAGCGAGGCCTCGCAAACCCGAGGCTGGGCCTTTCGCGTCAACGGCGAGGTGCAACATCTCAGGCCCGGTGGCCCGCTGGATTGTTCTGACGGTCAGGTGCTGCACGACTGGTGCCTGGCCGGCTACGGCATTGCCTGGCGCAGCACCTGGGAAGTGGAAGCCGAAATAGCCACCGGTCACCTGGTCGCCCTGCTCGAAGACTTCGCCGCGCCACCCAACGGCATTTACGCGGTGTTTCCGCAACGCAAACACCTGCCACTGCGCGTGCGGCTGTGGATTGACTTTCTGAAGCACCACTACGGCCAAAGCGAGTTCTGGAGCGCTAAGGCAGATGGATTCCTGCCTGCGCAGGAATGACGGAACCGGGCAGGGACGGCGGGGACTGTCGGTCATCCTTGTCAATACTTGGCCTCGACCTGATCGGCGAGCGGGGATCCATGAGCCCGCGGTGTCCTGCTCGCGAGCGCACAGACCCATGACCCCGCTGTGTCATCCTCGCGGATCCATGTTTTCTTGCGCGCAGGGCGGTGAGATGGGATGGATTCCTGCCTGCGCAGGAATGACGGAACCGGGCAGGGGCGGCGAAAACGATCCGTCGTCCTCGCCAATACCTCTCTCGACCTGATCGGCGAGCGCAGACCCATGACCCCTCTGCGTCATCCTCGCGCCCGCGGGGATCCATGACCCTCGCAGCCTTCACCACGTACATGGACGCTCCCTGCTGAGCAAGCTGTTTTTTGACTTCTGGCTAAATCGGAGAGGTTGCAACCGTACATTCGGACTTTGATGTGCTTTTGCACTGTCCCAGATGGGTTTAGCGGACAGGATCCCAAGCGAGGTCGTGCACTCCAGGTGCGTCGCGGTGAGCGGGTTCTTCCTGCCCTCGGTCTGACCGATGTGGCCTTCTATCGCTGAACAGTCTGCGCAACTCTGGGTGGCTCTCCTTGACGTTAAATCTTGTGCGGTGTGCTTGCTGATTCAGACCATTGCCGGCAATAAGCCAGTTTCTGCAATCGGGCTGCTCTGGCGGTAATCCTCGCCACGGCTGAGCATCGCCCAGGCCACGCGCGCATTGCGACTGGCCAGCGCCACACACACGATGTTGATGTGCTTGCGCTGCAGTAGCTGTTGCAGTCGCGCTGGCATCTTCTCGGGATGCCTCTGATAAGCCTTGAGTGCAGCGCGTGCGCCGTGTATGAGCAGCGTTCGCAGGTATTTGTCGCCGCGCTTGGTGATGCCCAGCAGCACGTTCTTGCCCCCGCTAGAGTGCTGGCGTGGCACCAACCCGAGCCAGGCCGACATCTGGCGTGCATCTTCGAACTGCCGCGCATCGCCCACGCTGGCGGTCAATGCGCTGGCCGTGATCGGCCCCACCCCGGGGATCTGCTGCAGCAGCCGGCTGCGCTCATCTTGCCGGGCCCACTGCCGAATCTGCAACTCCAGCTTGCCGATCTGCTCATCCAGGCGCTGCAACTGCTCGTGCAACATCCCGATGAGCGTGTGCATGCCCGCCGTGAGCTCGCCGGGCTCGCGTTCGAGCGCGGGCAGCAGCCCTTGCCGGAGCCGGGCAAGCCCCTGGGGCAGCACCACCCCGAACTCGGCGAGCAAGCCACGCATTTGGTTGGACAGCGCCGTGCGCTGCTTGACAAAGCCGCTGCGCACCGTGTGAACGGCCAGGATGGTTTGCTGATCCACGCTCTTGAGGGTGACAAAGCGCATGTGAGGGCGCGAGGCGGCCTCGCAAATGGCAGCAGCATCAGCCGCATCGTTCTTCTGGCTCTTGACGTAAGGCTTGACGTATTGGGGCGCAATCAAGCGCACCTCGTGACCGTACTGGCGCAGTTTGCGCCCCCAGTGGTGAGCACCACCGCAGGCCTCCATGGCGACCACGCACGGCGCTTGTTTGGCAAAGAACTCGGTCACTTGGTGGCGGTGAAGCTTCTTGCGCACCACCTCACGGCCCCGCTCATCGGCGCCATGGGCCTGAAAGACGTTTTTAGCCAGATCAAGACCAATTGTTGTAATCTCCATTTCGGACGCTCCTTCTTTCTTCAAGTGGGTTGTAGATACTTCCACTTTGGCACATAGATGCCGTTACGGGGTGGGAGCGTCCATCCCATTGAGGGTGATGCCTGCTACCAACCGGGCCAAGCCTTCCGCCGCGCCAGCCAGCTGGCACCGTAAAATCCCGCGATGTTCCTCGTCAAACAAGATTTGCTCACGGCCCTGGCCGGCGAGCTGGAAAAGCTCTCGCCCGGTGCGGGCGCCAAAGCGGCCTTTGAATCGCCCAAGGTCGCAGCACACGGCGACTTTGCGTCCACCGTGGCCATGCAACTGGCCAAATCCCTGAAGCTCAACCCGCGCCAGCTGGCTGACACGCTGAAGGCTGCGCTACTGGCGCTGCCGGTGTACCAGCGCTGGGTCGAGGCGATTGACGTCGCCGGCCCGGGCTTCATCAATTTCCGACTCAAGCCCGAAGCCAAGCAGCAAACCGTGCGAGAGGTGTTGGCCGCGGGTGAAGGCTACGGCGTCAAGCCGGTCGTTCCAGGCCAGAAAATGCTGGTGGAGTTTGTCTCGGCCAACCCGACCGGCCCGCTGCATGTGGGCCACGGCCGGCAGGCTGCGCTCGGTGACGCGATTTGCAAGCTTTACGCCACGCAAGGCTGGGACGTCTTTCGCGAGTTTTATTACAACGATGCCGGTGTGCAGATCCACACCCTGGCCACCAGCACGCAGGCGCGCGCCCAAGGCCTCAAGCCGGGCGAGGCAGGCTGGCCCGAGCCGGCCTACAACGGCGACTACATCGCAGACATCGCCGCCGACTTCATGGC
>CAJAOB010000490.1 GCA_903941205.1 uncultured Burkholderiales bacterium
ATGGAGCCCCACACCTCCATGAAACGCTGGAAAGCCAGGTCCACCTTGCCGCCGAAATAGCCTTGCAGCGCACCCGTCAGAACGCCCAACAGCACCCCCGTGAGGGTCAGCGCGAACGCAAACAGCACACTCACCCGAAAGCCGTAAATAAGTTGCGCCAGCAAGTCGCGTCCGCGGTCGTCCGTACCCAGCCAGTTGTCGCGCGTCGGCCTGGATGGATTGGGCTCTTTGGCGAAGTAATTGAGCGTTTTCGGACCGTAGGGATTGGGCGCATAAACCGCCCAGTTGCCGCCGGCCGAGAGCTTGCCGCGGATGAAAGGGTCCAGGTAATCGGTAGCGGTTTCAAAGTCGCCGCCAAAGGTTTTCTCGGGATAGACCTTGAGCATCGGAAAGTAATAACCGCCCTCGTACTTCACCAGCAAGGGCCGGTCGTTGGAGACCACCTCGGCCAGCAAGCTCACCAGCACCAGCGCGCAAAACATCAGCAAGCTGCCAAAACCAAGCCGGTTGCGCCTGAAGCGCTGCCAGGCCCGGGCACTGGGCGAAGCCGACGCTATCTGAGCAGGCACACCCCCCTCTTCCACAGAGCCGGCGCGGATCGGGCCAAGCCCGTCCGCAGCGGGCGCCCCCCTGGGGGGGAGGCGGCCAGAGGCCGCTTCGGGGGGGTCAGTCAAACCGTACACGCGGATCCACCCAAACATAGCAAAGATCGCTCACCAACTTGGTCACCAAGCCAATCAGCGTGAAAAAGTACAGCGTGCCCAGCACCACCGGATAGTCGCGGCGGATCACGCTCTCGTAGCTCAAAAGCCCGAGGCCATCGAGCGAAAACAGCGTCTCGATGAGGAGCGAGCCCGTGAAAAAGGCACCAACGAAGGCTGCCGGGAAGCCGGTGATGATCGGAATCAGTGCATTGCGAAAAACATGCTTGTAAAGCACCTGACGCTCGGCCAGACCCTTGGCCCGGGCCGTCACCACGTACTGCTTGCGAATCTCTTCAAGAAAGGCGTTTTTGGTCAGGATCGCCGTGACCGCAAAACTGCCCAGCACCATGGCCGTGACCGGCAGCGCAATGTGCCACAGGTAGTCGGCAATGCGGGCCGCCCAGCTCATTTCGTCCCAGTTGCTTGACGTCAGGCCGCGGAGCGGAAACCACTGCAACTGCCCGCCAAAAACGACCAGCAAGACCACGCCCAGTACAAAGCCGGGAATGGCGTAACCCACCAGCACCAGCAAGGTGGTGATCAGGTCAAAGCGCGAGCCGGCGCGAACCGCCTTGGCGACGCCCAGGGGAACAGCCACCAGATAGCTGATGAGAAAAGTCCACAAACCCAGGCTGATGGAAACCGGCAGCTTTTCGATGATCAGTTGAGAAACATCCTTGTTCTGAAAAAAGCTCTTTCCCAGATCAAAGCGCGCGAACTGCCCCAGCATCTGAACGAAGCGCTCATGCGCCGGCTTATCAAAACCATAGAGGGCCTTGATCTGCTCGATTCGCTTAGGGTCCACCCCCTGCGCCCCGCGGTAGCTAAAGCCCCCGCCTTCAGCACCGCCCCCGGCGGCCGCGCCGGCCTTGGCTTCGGCCAGGTACTGCTCGACCGGCCCGCCGGGAACGAACTGAACCACCGCAAACGTCACCAGCAACACCCCCAGCAAGGTGGGGACCATGAGCAACAAGCGCTTGAGAACGTAGACCAGCATCAGCTAGCCCACCAAGTGAAGATCGCCCAGGCTTCGCCTGTGGCGTACGGCGGCATGTTGGCCGGCCGGGCGATGCGGCGGGTGTTGAACGCCATGCGGTGCGTGGGCGCCGTCCACTGCGGAATCAAGAGATGGCTGTGACTGATGACGCGCTCCAGCGCCCGGCAGGCGGGCAACAATTCGGACTTGGTTTTGGCACTGGTCATCCGCGCGATGATGGCATCGACTGCCGGACTGCTCACACCAGTCATGTTGCCAGAATCCTCGGTGACGGCCGCCTTGCTGCCAAACATGTCAGCATATTCTTGCCCGGGGCTATGGGTACCGCCATAGGCCAGAGAAATGATGTCGAACTCGAACCTGCTCAGGCGCTGCTGGTAGAGCGCGAAATCCACCGCGCGGTAATTGAGCTGGATGCCGAGCTTTTCGAGGTTGCGCGCCCAGGGCGTCACCACCCGCGCACCGCCCTCGTTGCTGTCCAGGTATTCGATCACCATGGCCTCGCCGCGCTCATTGCGCAGCAATCCATCCTTGATTCGCCATCCGGCCTGGCCCAAAAGATCACGCGCGCGACGCAAGTTGTCGCGAAGGCTGCTGGTGCCGTCGGTGCGCGGCGGCGCAAACATCGGCCCCAGGGCTGCGGCCGGTATTTGCGCCCGCCATGGCTCCAAAATCGCCAGCTCCTCGGGCCCGGGCAGGCCGGTGGCCTGGCAATCGGTGTTGCCAAACAGACCCGTCACGCGCTGGTAGGCGTTGTAAAACATCTGGCGGTTCATCCACTCGTAGTCCATCGCCAGACCCAGGGCCTCGCGCACCCGCGCGTCCTTGAACTTGTCGCGCCGAACGTTGATCACGTAGCTCTGAAAGCCCGAAGGCAGCCGGTGTTTGAATTCACCCTTGACGAGCTCGCCAGAATCAAAGCGCTTGCCCTTGACCCGACGCGCCCAGTCACCGGCTGAAAAAAAGCGCATGAGGTCAAATTCGCCCGCCTTCAGGGCTTCAAGTTTCGCCGTGTTGTCTTTGTAGATCTTGACCGTGATGCGTTCAAAGTTGACCATGCCGCGTCGCACATTCAGGTCTTTGGCCCAATAGGCCGGGTCCCGAAGGTAAGTGATGTCCTTGCCAAACCGCACGGGTCCGATCTGATAAGGCCCGCTACCAATCGGCTTGTCCATCACCACGGCGTCAAAGCGCTTGGGCTTGCCGTCCACCATCCCCCAGCTGCGGCTAAAAACCGGCAGCCCACCGACGGTCAGCGGCAGTTCACGGTTCGGCTTTTTGAAGCGGTAGCGCAAGCTGCGTTCGCCCAACAAGTCAATGCCGGCAACGTCTTCCAGCAAGGTCTTGTAAGCCGGCGAGGTGTAGGGCCCCATCAGCATGTCAAAACTGTGCTTGACGTCGGCGGCCAGCACCGGCTCGCCGTTGTGAAAGCGCGCCTGCGGGCGCAGCACGAAAGTCGCGCTCAGTCCGTCCGCGGCCACACTCACGTCTTCGGCCAGCAAGCCGTAACCGGCTGCGGTTTCATCCAGCGAGCCCGCCAGCAGCGAATCGAACATCAGGTCCGACAGATAAGCCGGCGCGCTGCCCTTGATG
>CAJAOB010000491.1 GCA_903941205.1 uncultured Burkholderiales bacterium
GTATAGCTGCGCGGTACATAGGCCTCGGGCTGATAATAATCATAATAAGAAACGAAATATTCTACTGCATTGTCGGGGAAAAAGCTTTTGAATTCGCCGTAAAGCTGCGCCGCCAAAATCTTGTTGGGCGCTAGGACAAGCGCAGGGCGCTGCAGTTTTTCGATGACTTGCGCGACGGTAAAGGTTTTACCTGATCCTGTGACGCCCAAAAGGACCTGATTTTTCTCACCCGTTAAAGCGGTTTCAACCAGTTCACGGATCGCCGTTGGCTGGTCGCCGGCAGGCGCATAATCGGACACAATCCTAAATGGCCTGCCGCCCTCCAATTTGGACGGGCGTTTAGGGCGATGCGGGGTGAAGGTGCCAACCGTGTCCGGTTCTTCCAGCCCACGGCGAATGATAAGCTCGGCCATATTTTGCATATGTGCCCTGCGTGCCGGAAGGGCAAGGGCTGTGCGGTAGATGCTTGGCTTCGCTGAAAATTTACTTTCCAACATGGCCGCAATTTGTTTGACCAATTGTCATGAAAAAGAACATAAAATGGAGACTATTAGGTGAGAACTTAAGGTAACCGTATCGGTTGGGCCGTTTATCGATATTGCGTTTTGGGACATGCAGCGACACAAGAAGAAATCTATTTAGAAGCGAGAGGGTGATTCATGCACAAGTTCTTCCTCACAAGCGCTGCGCCGCCGTCAAGATGACGGTTAACGTCATCCGTAAGCGTATCGGGGATTGCTCGGTATGAATATCGCTTTTTTAAAAGCTATAGGTTCATCTATGGCGCTACTCCTCATTAACGGATGCGCCGACAACAGCGCCGATAAAGACGGCAATGGCGTCATCGACAGCAAAGAGCGCCCAGCGGAAATTAACTATGATGCATTCATTCCTATGAAGGCGGGGCTTTGGGAAACCAAGTTTGTCTTTGACGACATCAATGTGCCGACTTTGCGTCAGGCCCAAAAGCAGCAGATCATGGACGCGGTTGCCAAAAGCGCGTCAAGCCAGAGCTGCCTCACCGAAGTCGATGCAAAAAAGCCCAGCGCAGATTTCTTCGGCGGTAATGGCGCGGAAAAATGCGTCTACAAGGCGTTTGACGTATCGGGGCAGACTGTAAATATGAATCTGTCCTGCACCATGGAGGGTATGGGCACCGTCGACATGGCGCTGGCTGGCGTCATGGGGGAAACCGAATTCATTTACGACAGCAAGGTGGATGTCCGCCTGCCTATGGTTGGGACGGTAGCAATGAAGGGCAAGGCAACGGGCAAATATGTAGGTGCGTGTCCCGCGTCATGATTAGTTTGCGCGGTACATGGCTTTCCGCTGCGGCGGCTGCGGCCATGCTGGTTTCCGGATGCGCGCCCGCTCTTGGTCTAGATAAAGCGGCGCCAGCGGTAATCGGCATCAGGCCAGCAACCGTTGTGGTCAACTTTACAGCGGACAGTATTACCCCTGCGACGGTTGAGGGCGATGCTGGCGTTGCGCGTCGTCCAGTCACGATAGATGACCCGGCCCGCGTTGCGTCTATTTCAAAGCTTGTGGTAGCGATTGCCGTTATGCGGTTGGTAGAGCAGGACAAGCTTGGCCTTGACCGCGATATAAGTGACTATCTTGGCTGGAAAGTGCGCAATCCGGCCTTTCCGGATGTGCCCATAACGCTGCGTGCGTTGTTGTCGCACCAAAGCGGGCTGCGCGACGCCGTGGACTATATCGTCCCACTTGATGGCAGCTTGGAGGCGGTGCTTGTTGACCCACAGGCATGGGATGCCGGCCATGCGCCCGGCACATATTTCTCTTACGCAAATATCAATTCGCCTCTGATCGCTGCAGTCATGGAAAGCGCGACACAGGAACGGTTCGACCGGCTGATGGCGCGACTGGTGCTTACGCCGCTTGAGCTAGATGCGTGCTATAACTGGGGTGCTGGGTGCAGTGACGGTCGGCGGGCGCAAGCCGTGACCTTGCTGCGGCCCAATGGCGACCTCGCGCGTGACGCCGCGATGAAGGGCGCTGATCCATGCGCGGTGTATCCCGCCAGCGACGGCAGTTGTGACGTCGATAAAATGTATAAGCTCGGCCGGAATGGCTCGGCATTCAGCCCCCAAGGCGGCTTGCGTATTTCCGCGCGCGACTTGGGTAAAATTGGTCAATTGCTGCTGCGCAACGGCGCGCCCTTATTGTCGCCCAACAGCTTTGCCAATATGCTCGGCCCCGTGTGGACCTTTGACGGCAAAAACGGCGACGATGATAAAGGCTATTTCATGGCTTATGGCCTTGGCGTGCACTGGTTGGTGGACAAAGAGGGGCGGCAATGGTTCGGTCATGTGGGGGAAGCCTATTCGCTACGGGCCGGATTTTGGATCAACCCCGCCGAACAGCGCGGATTTTATCGGTATGTGACGATGGTCGACGAATTTTCAATAGTTGGCCATTGCTTTGATCGGTGCCCGTGATAGCGTAATAAAAATTAATCGGAATCACAGGCTGCGATGCGGTACTTTAACACCGCATGCAGATGTAAGGGAAAGTATATCATGATTAAGAAAGCAATTTTTGGCGCACTTTTAGCCAGCGCGATAGCCGCAACCCCCGCTGCTGCGGAACCGGATTACGCAGCCTCGATTAAGGCCGACTATGACAAGTCGCTGGCGAGCCTATGGGACCATTTCCACCGCAACCCCGAATTGTCGTTCCGCGAATTTAAGACCGCTGCGCGGATGGCGCAGGAACTGCGCGCCGTTCCGGGCATGGTGGTGACCGAAAAAGTCGGTGGCACTGGCGTTGTCGGTATGTTGAAAAACGGTGATGGTCCAGTTGTCCTTGTCCGCGCGGACATGGACGGTCTGCCTGTGCAGGAACGCTCCGGTCTTGCCAACGCGTCCACGGTGAAACAGGTCGGGGTCGACGGTCTTGAAATGCCCGTGATGCACGCGTGCGGCCATGATGTGCA
>CAJAOB010000492.1 GCA_903941205.1 uncultured Burkholderiales bacterium
AAGGCCGTCGCCGAGCGCATCATCTATGGCGCGCTCGACTTTATCGAGAAAAAGAACCCTGGCAAAGACCCTCTCGAGGCCTTCCATATGGCCATCGGCAACATCAAGCCCATGGTCGAGGTCAAGTCCCGTCGTGTCGGTGGTGCCAACTACCAGGTACCCGTCGAAGTTCGCCCTGTGCGTCGCATGGCCCTTGCCATGCGCTGGCTCAAGGAAGCAGCCAAGTAGCGTGGTGAAAAGTCCATGTCCTTGCGTCTGGCCAATGAGTTGATGGAGGCGACCGAAGGTCGTGGTGGCGCCATGAAAAAGCGTGACGAAGTGCACCGCATGGCCGAAGCCAACAAGGCCTTCAGCCACTTCCGCTTCTAAAGTCGACAGCCATGTTGACTGCGCGGATTTGACGCGTTGCCTGATGGCCCCTGGCGTGCGATGCGCCCAGCGGCCTGATGGTCCAGGCCCAAATCTCTGCTGCCGGCGCACTCCAAGCGCGAGCAGCTAACGTGAAGTTAGAACATGCACCATGGTTTAACTGCGAATCTTGTTCTTTCACCGAACTGAAAGTAATTTATGTCCCGCGCTACCCCCATTAAAAACTACCGCAACATCGGTATTTCCGCGCACATCGATGCCGGCAAGACCACCACCACCGAGCGCATTCTTTTCTACACGGGCGTAAGCCACAAGATTGGTGAGGTCCATGACGGTGCGGCCACCATGGACTGGATGGAGCAAGAGCAAGAGCGTGGCATCACGATTACCTCTGCGGCTACCACCTGCTTCTGGAAGGGCATGGATTCTTCCTACCCGGAGCACCGTATCAACATCATCGACACCCCGGGCCACGTGGACTTCACGATTGAAGTCGAACGCTCGATGCGCGTGCTCGACGGCGCTTGCATGGTCTATTGCGCGGTGGGTGGTGTGCAGCCCCAGTCCGAGACCGTCTGGCGCCAGGCCAACAAATACAAAGTGCCACGTCTGGCCTTTGTCAACAAGATGGACCGTACCGGTGCCAACTTCTTCAAGGTCGTCGAAGGCATGAAACTGCGCCTCAAAGCCAGCCCCGTCCCGATGGTCATCCCGATTGGCTCCGAAGAAAACTTCACTGGCGTCGTGGATCTGATCATGATGAAGGCCATCATCTGGGATGAAGCCTCTCAAGGCATGAAGTTCGAGTATCGCGACATCCCTGCAGAGTTGCTGGAGTCGGCCAAGGAGTGGCGGGAAAAGATGGTCGAGGCTGCGGCCGAAGCCAACGAAGACTTGATGAACAAGTACCTCGAAGAGGGCGATTTGTCAGAAGCCGACATTAAATTGGGCATTCGCACCCGTACCATCGCCAGCGAAATCCAGCCCATGTACTGCGGGTCCGCCTTCAAGAACAAGGGCGTGCAGCGGATGCTCGACGCGGTGATCGACTTCATGCCGGCGCCTATCGACATCCCACCGGTCACGGGTACGGACGACGATGAGGCGCCAGTCTCTCGCAACGCTGATGACGGCGAAAAATTCTCGGCCCTGGCATTCAAGCTGATGACCGATCCTTTTGTTGGCCAACTGACCTTTGTGCGCGTTTACTCGGGCGTGCTGAAAAAGGGCGACACCGTCTACAACCCGATCAAGGGCAAGAAAGAGCGTATCGGTCGTATCGTTCAGATGCACGCCAACGAGCGCCAGGAAGTCAGCGAGATCGTCGCCGGCGACATCGCTGCCTGCGTGGGTCTCAAAGACGTGACCACGGGCGAAACCTTGTGCGATCCTGATTCCATCATCATGCTTGAGCGCATGGTGTTTCCTGAGCCTGTGATTGCGCAGGCCGTTGAGCCCAAAACCAAGGCTGACCAGGAGAAAATGGGCATCGCCTTGCAGCGGCTAGCGGCTGAAGATCCGTCCTTCCGCGTCAAGACCGACGAAGAGTCTGGCCAGACCATCATCGCCGGCATGGGCGAGTTGCATCTCGAAATTATTGTCGACCGCATGAAGCGCGAGTTTGGCGTGGAGGCCAACGTCGGCAAGCCTCAAGTGGCTTACCGCGAGACGATCCGCAAAACCGTCGAAGAAGCCGAAGGCAAATTCGTTCGGCAGTCGGGCGGCAAGGGTCAATACGGTCACGTGGTGCTCAAGATCGAGCCCAACGAGCCGGGCAAGGGCATTGAGTTCATCGACGCTATCAAGGGCGGTGTGGTTCCTCGGGAATACATTCCTGCAGTTGAAAAGGGTATCCAAGAGGCGGTGACTACGGGCGTGCTTGCGGGTTACCCCGTCGTTGACGTCAAGGTCACGCTGCACTTCGGTTCGTACCACGACGTTGACTCGAACGAGCTGGCATTCAAGATGGCAGCGATCTTCGGCTTCAAGGAAGGCTGCCGCAAGGCTGGTCCGGTGATTCTGGAGCCGATGATGGCCGTCGAAGTTGAGACGCCCGAAGACTACGCCGGCAACGTGATGGGTGATTTGTCCTCACGTCGCGGCATGGTGCAAGGCATGGATGACATGATCGGTGGCGGCAAGGCCATCAAGGCCGAAGTGCCACTGTCCGAAATGTTTGGTTACTCGACCACGCTGCGCTCTGCGACGCAAGGTCGCGCGACCTACTCCATGGAGTTCAAGCACTACGCTGAAGCCCCGCGCAATGTGTCGGAAGCCATCATGGCTGCCCGGGCTAAATAAAAAGCAAACGATGCCCGCTTCGAAAGAGGCGGGCATTGATTTTTTCCTTGTCTGCGATTGTGTGCCCCCCGCTGCCCGTGGCGGAGGAATCAGCAACACAGTGCAGACGTTAAACCTGTCACGTGGCACGTTCTTTATCTGGAGTAAATCATGGCAAAAGAAAAATTCACGCGGACCAAACCGCACGTCAACGTTGGCACGATCGGGCACGTCGACCATGGCAAGACCACCCTGACGGCGGCCATCACGACCGTGCTGGCAGCCAAGTTCGGCGGCACCGCCAAGGGCTACGACCAGATTGATGCGGCCCCGGAAGAAAAAGCCCGCGGCATCACCATCAACACCGCACACGTCGAATACGAAACGGCCAACCGCCACTACGCTCACGTCGACTGCCCGGGCCATGCCGACTATGTGAAAAACATGATCACCGGCGCAGCCCAGATGGACGGCGCGATTCTGGTTTGCTCGGCCGCTGACGGCCCGATGCCCCAGACCCGTGAGCACATCCTGCTGGCCCGCCAGGTGGGTGTTCCTTACATCATCGTGTTCCTGAACAAGTGCGACATGGTCGACGACGCTGAACTGCTCGAACTCGTCGAGATGGAAGTTCGCGAATTGCTCGACAAGTACGATTTCCCGGGCGACGACACCCCCATCATTCACGGCAGCGCCAAGCTCGCCATGGAAGGCGACAAGGGCGAACTCGGCGAAGGCGCCATCATGAAGCTGGCCGATGCACTCGACACCTACATTCCTCTGCCTGAGCGCGCAGTGGACGGTGCGTTCCTGATGCCAGTCGAAGACGTGTTCTCCATCTCTGGCCGCGGCACCGTGGTGACCGGCCGTATCGAGCGCGGCATCATCAAGGTTGGCGAAGAGATCGAAATTGTCGGTATCGCTGACACGCAAAAAACCATCTGCACCGGCGTCGAGATGTTCCGCAAGCTGCTCGACCAGGGCCAGGCTGGCGACAACGTCGGCATCTTGCTGCGCGGTACCAAGCGTGAAGACGTGCAGCGCGGCCAGGTGCTGTGCAAGCCCGGCTCGATCAAGCCCCACACCCACTTCACGGGCGAGATCTATGTCTTGTCCAAGGACGAGGGCGGCCGCCACACACCGTTCTTCAACAACTACCGTCCGCAGTTCTACTTCCGCACGACGGACGTGACCGGTGCGATCGAGTTGCCAGAAGGCAAAGAGATGGTGATGCCAGGCGACAACGTGTCGATCACTGTGAAGCTGATCAACCCGATTGCCATGGAAGAAGGTCTGCGTTTTGCCATTCGCGAAGGCGGTCGTACCGTCGGCGCCGGCGTGGTCGCCAAGATCTACGCTTGATTCCAGAACGAACCAAGGAATCAACATGGCAACCAAGCAAAAAATCCGCATCCGCCTCAAGGCGTTTGATTACAAGCTGATCGACCAGTCAGCAGCTGAAATCGTTGACACTGCCAAGCGCACAGGCGCGATTGTCAAGGGCCCTGTGCCGCTGCCAACTCGCATGAAGCGTTTTGACATCCTGCGCTCGCCGCACGTCAACAAGACCAGCCGCGACCAGCTGGAAATCCGTACGCACCAGCGCCTGATGGATATCGTTGACCCCACCGACAAGACAGTCGACGCGTTGATGAAGCTCGATCTGCCCGCTGGTGTGGACGTCGAGATCAAGCTGCAGTAAGGCAAGGCCGGCCTCGCGGTGCAAGTCGCGAAGCCTCAAAGACCAAGAGTCCGGCGTCAAGTTGCCTACATCGCAACTTGACGCTATACTCGCGGGCTGCGCTGAACACGCCACGCGTGTGCGGAGCAGTTTTATTAACAGTCTTTCACATCAAAACGCCTGCAGCCAATTGAAGTTGCAGCGGTGAAAGTTACGGAGAAAACAATGAGTCTGAGCAACTCCCTAGGGTTGCTGGGCCGCAAGGTGGGCATGATGCGTCTGTTCACTGATGATGGGGACACCGTTCCTGTCACAGTGGTCGATGTGTCTAACAACCGTGTGACCCAGGTCAAAACCGAAGCAAATGATGGCTACAGTGCCCTGCAAATGGCATTTGGCGCGCGTAAAGCCTCGCGTATCAGCAAGCCTGAAGCTGGCCACCTTGCGAAAGCAGGCGTCGAAGCCGGTGAAATCCTGAAAGAATTCCGCGTGACGGCAGATGTCGCGGGCAAGTACGTTGCGGGCACGGTCGTGCCGGCATCTGACGTGTTTGCGGTTGGTCAGTTGGTGGATGTGCAAGGTACGTCCATCGGCAAGGGCTATGCCGGCACCATCAAGCGTCACAAGATGAGCTCGCAGCGCGCCTCGCACGGTAACAGCCGTTCGCACAATGTGCCCGGCTCCATCGGTATGGCGCAGGATCCCGGTCGCGTGTTTCCAGGCAAACGCATGACGGGTCATCTGGGTGACGTGACCAAGACCACGCAAAACCTCGACATCGTGCGCATTGACGAAGCTCGTCAGCTGCTGATGATTCGTGGCGCCGTGCCCGGTTCCAAAGGCGGCTTTGTGACGGTTCGCGCCGCGATCAAGGTCAAGTCTGCCAATGCTGCCAAAGGAGCGATCTGATGCAAGTCGAACTCCTGAATGACCAAGGTCTGGCTTCGTCCAAAGTGGATGTGCCTGATACCGTGTTTGGTCGCGAATACAACGAGAGCCTGGTGCACCAGGTGGTCGTGGCTTTCCAGGCCAACGCCCGCCAAGGCACCCGCGCCCAGAAAGACCGTGAGCAGGTCCGTCACTCGACCAAGAAGCCCTTCAAGCAAAAAGGTACCGGTCGCGCACGTGCGGGTATGACTTCCT
>CAJAOB010000493.1 GCA_903941205.1 uncultured Burkholderiales bacterium
GTCCGTGCTGTTCATTGAGCTCCTTGAAAAAACCGAGCAGGCGATGTTCAAGCCCGAAAAACGCAACTGATTTTCCAAAGCAGCCTATTCAGAACCAACATGACAACCATCGATCCCACACCTATTGTTCAAGTCAGGAACATCAAAAAAGTCTATCCGGGCGGCGTCGAAGCGCTCAGCGACATATCCCTGGACTTTCCCGAAGGCAAACTGACCACCTTGCTGGGCCCCTCCGGCTGCGGCAAAACAACACTGCTCAAGATCGTTGCCGGCCTGCTCAAGCCCAGCAGCGGGGATGTTTTGGTTGATGGCCGCCCCATTACCGGGCCGGGTCCGGAGCGTGCCTTTGTGTTCCAGGACTTCGCACTCATGCCCTGGGCCACGGTCATCCGCAACGCTGCCTTCGGACTTGAGCTCGCCGGCGTCAACCGAAGCGAGCGCGAGGCCGTCGCTGAAAAGTACCTCAACACCGTCGGGCTGAAAGGCTTTGAAAACAAGTACCCGCATGAGCTTTCAGGCGGTATGCGCCAGCGAGTGGGTCTGGCGCGTGCATTGGCCGTCAATGCCAAGGTGCTGTTGATGGACGAGCCGTTTTCTGCGGTGGACGAACAAACGCGGCGCAAGTTTCAGGAAGACATGCTCTCCCTGGTGAAGGACGAAAAGAAGACCTTCATCTTCGTGACGCACAGCATCGAAGAAGCTGTCTACGTCTCGGACCGCATCGTGTTGTTGCATCGCCGGCCAAGCCGGGTGTCGCAAATCATCGAGCCGCAGATTGCGCGCAATGTGGACCCGGAGATGATCCGCCGCCAGCCGGAGTACCTGGACGCGGTCGAAAACATCTGGCAGAGCCTGAAAAAATTTCTGGACTGAGGTGACACATGTTTTTCAAAGGCTATCGAGTCCCGCTGTTTTCCTCGCTCATCATCTGGGCCGTTCTGTGGGAGATCGTCGGGCACACTGAATACGGTTTGATCCTGCCGCCACTGACAAAAATCTTTGAGCGGATTCTGGAGATCGTGCCAACACCCTCCTTCGCGACTGCGCTCTACATCACGGGCAAGGCCTTCCTGATTGGCAACCTGATTGCCATCGGCGTGGGTGTTCCCATGGGCGTTCTCATGGGTCGCGTCAAGACCGCGGATGCGCTGATCCTTCCCTGGGTCAATCTCTTTTTGTCGGCCCCCCTGTCGGCACTGGTGCCTGTGATCATGGTGCTGGCGGGCATTGGTGAAGTCACCATCATCCTGACCGTGGTTCTGTTTGCCATCTGGATCATCGCGCTCAATGCCCGTGCCGGTGTCTTGAATATCCCGCCTTCCTTGGTAGAAATGTCCAAGAGCTTTGGCGCGACGCGCTATCAGGCGTTCACCAACATCTATGTATGGGCTGCGTTACCAGAAATCTTGGCGGGTATACGCCTGGGCATGATTCGCGCCGTCAAGGGCGTCATCATCGGCCAGTTATTGATTTCCGTTGTTGGTTTTGGCACTTTGTTTGAGGTTTATGCCTCGCACTTTCTCATGGAGCACTTCTGGGCCTTGATCATGGTTATTTTTGCCTTCGCCTTCACGGTCAACGAAGTACTCGCGTGGACTGAACGCAAGATCAGCTATTACGCATCCTCCCGTTAATTTTTATAAGGAATCTTCAACATGACAAATCCAAATTCAAGCTATGTCTTTGCGCCCCCAGCCACCGTCTCGGTCGGCGTCAAAGGGCAGGCGGCCAGGTTTCCCGTCCGCCGCATTTACTGCGTCGGCAGAAACTATGCGGAACATGCCCGGGAAATGGGCCACGACCCTGATCGCGAGCTGCCATTTTTCTTTCAGAAAAACCCGGACAACCTGGTGTTGGACAACCAGGACTTTCCTTATCCGACCATGACGAAGAATCTGCATCATGAAATTGAGCTGGTGGTCGCCATTGGCGAAGGCGGTCGCGACATTCCGGCGGACAAGGCGCTGGCGCATGTGTATGGCTACGCCCTGGGCATTGACCTGACGCGCCGCGATCTGCAAAACGAAGCCAAGAAAGCAGGCCGGCCATGGGAGATTGGCAAGGCTTTCGAGCACTCGGCGCCTATGACTGAGATCGTTCCCGCCACCCAATCCGGACACCTTTCCAAAGGAGCCATCTGGCTCAAGGTCAATGGTGAGGTGCGCCAGCAAAGCGATCTGACGCAACTGATCTGGAACATTCCCGAAATCATTGCCCACCTGTCGGCGAGCTTCGAGCTTCGCGCGGGGGACCTGATCATGACGGGCACGCCCGCAGGCGTCGCAGCGGTTCAGCCGGGCGATGTCATGGAAGGCTTTTGCGAGGGCATCGGCACCATCGTGACCAAGGTGGTCTGAAGGCGTGGACCGTGGCGGTCAGGAAGGCCCTGGCTGCCCCGGGGCCACGCGGGCCGTGCGGCATAAGCGCAAGGCTTCAATCCACCTTGATGTTGTTCTCGCGAACGATGCGGGTCCACAAATCGATCTCGCTGCGGATCTTGCGCCCGTAGTCTTCCGGGCTGCCGGCGACCGTGTCAAAGCCCATGTCGGCCAGCTTGGCCTGCAAGGCGGGTAGTTTCAGCGCCCGCACCAGCGTGTCGTTCAGCTTGTTGAGCACCGCCGGCGGCATGCCCGCCGGCCCCACAACACCATAAAACGGCGCGGCATCAGGCATCTGGATGCCGAGTTCCTGCAAGGTGGGTACCTCGGGCAGCATGGGCGAGCGCTTGGAACGCACAATGGCCAGCCCCTGAACCTTGCCCGCCTTGACCTGCACACCAGTCGGCACAATCGCATCGACCAGTACCGGAACCTGACCGCCGATCACGTCGCGCAGCGCGGGCGCCACGCCGTTGTAGCCGATGTGTTGCCAAGCCAGGCGCTGCTGCGAGGCCACCATTTCAAACCAGAGGTGTCCGTAACTGCCGGGGCCGCCGCTGGTGTAGGCGACGGGAGCGGGCTGCTTGCGCGCCCAGTCGAGCAATTCCTTGAAGTTCTTCACCGGCACCGAAGGATGCGAGACCACCAGCAAAGGCTGGGTGACCACCTCGGCGACTGCCGACAGGTCTTTGAGCGGGTCATAGGGCAGTTTCTTGCCCAACGCGGTGTTAAAGGCAATCGGCACGCCGACGCCGGCCAGCGTGTAGCCGTCGGGTTTTGACTTGGCCACGGCGTCAATGCCGATCACCTGTCCGGCGCCCGGCCGGTTTTCAACGACCACTGGCTGACCCAGCAACTCGCCCCAATAAGGCGCGATGGTGCGAAAGGCCGTGTCGACGCCGCCGCCTGCGGCCACTGGCACGACCAGCTTGACGGGCCGGTCCGGGAACGAATCCTGGGCCTGTGCGCCCGGGCCGAGCAGCGCCAGCGCGCTGGCAATCAAGGGGTAAAAAAGGCGGGCTTTCATGGGTCATTTCCTTTTCTGCGTTCAGTTCACGGAGGTGATTTCGCCGCAAATTCACAGCGGGGCATGCCAGTCGCTTCCAAGCTGATTCAGTGGCCAGTCGCTAGCGCCAAGTTTTGCAGGCTGGCTTGTATACTAGCATGGCAATGAACAAATTACCCTCGTCTTTAGCCGTGGGCGTCACCGTGATGCCCGAGTGGTTTCAGGCAGAAGGCATTGAGCCTGTGCTCGACCGGCTGCAAGCGGCTGGCGCGACGGCCCTGGTCACCAGTCCTTACCTGCTGGAAATCACGCCGGACGGTGAGGGCGCGCGCGAGCCACCTCCCGACGGCGAAGCAGGGCGGGTGCGTCCGCTGGACCGGGCTCTGTGGGGGCGGCATGAAACCTGGGTTCGCACCGCGCCATCGCTGGTCCATGATCTGAGTCGCTACCGCGGTTTGCGTTACCAGCCCAGCCCGCCGGGTGAACTCACGCAGGCGCATCCGCGACTGATCGACGATGTCATCGACGCGGCCCGACGGCGCGGCATGGCTGTTTACCTCCAGGTCATGGCCGCCAGTCCGCCGGGTTACCGGGTGCAGTTTTCCGGCGCGGTGGACGCCGATCAATGCCTGGGGCCCGATGGGCAGGTTCATCCGCAGCGGGTGGACAAAAACGCCAGCCTTGCCAGCCCCGAAGTGCATGCCTATGGCGCGGCGCTCCTGCGCGAACTCGCTGAACGTTATCCGGGCCTGCACGGCTTGCGCGTGGACTGGCCCGAGTACCCGCCCTACGATTTGCGCAGCGCCTTGTTCGATTTCAGCCTGCATGGCCAGCAAGCCTTGCAAGAACAGGGCGTGGATGCTGTCGATTTCGGCCTGCGAGTGACCCGCCTTCTGGCTGCCTGGCGGCAAGCGGCCCGGCAGGCGGCGCCTTTGGGCGCTGCGGCCGTGCGCGAGCGTCTGCGAGACGCTGGCTGGGATGATTTTTTTATGCAGGGCGGGGCCGGCGAGCCCTTGTGGGCCAGCAAGCGCCAAAGCGTTGGCCGCTTGATGAACGCATTTCGCCAGGCCCTTGACCGGGCGCCGGGCGCGCGGCGATCGCTGGAGCCCCAGGTGTTTCCGTTTCCCATGAGTCACTGGTCGGGTTTTGACTGGGCGAGTCTGGGGCGCACCAGCCAGGCCGTGGGCGTGAAGCTCTACACCATGCATTGGCCCATGATCGCTCGCTATTGGGCGCGCGACTTGCTCGGCGCATCGCCGCCCGCGCAAGCGCTTGACCACGCCACCGAGGCGCTGGCGCAGTGGATGGGCCTTTGCGACGGCCCGCTGCTGCCGGGGCAGCGCCTCGAATATCCGCCGCCCGACACGCCGCATCCGGTGGGCGCGCAAGCCCAGGCCAGCAAGTTGCGGCAAGCGCAAAGCCTGGCCGGCCCGGTCCCGGTGATCGGTTTTGCCCATTCCTACGGTCCGGTGGACGATGTGGTGCAACGCTTCGACATCGCCATCCGGGCCTGCAAGGGCGAGGGCGGTAGTGGGCGCGTGTGGATCAACCGCTACGGTTATCTCTCCGACGCCAAACTGGACCGGATCGGGCAACTGCTTCGTTCGCAGGGCCCTTTGTCCGACTGGGAAAGCAGCCAGTGAAGCGCGACCTCGTCGACGACAGTCTGGCCGGTGCAGCGCCGGAGGCTGGCACACGTCTGCCAGCGCTGGCAAGTCAGGTGCATGCGCGTTTGCGCTCGGACATCTTGCTTGCGCGTCTGCGTCCGGGCCAGGTCTTGTCTGAAAACCAACTTGCCCAGCAACTCGGCGTGAGCCGTACCCCCGTCAGGGAAGCCATTCAAAGCCTGGTACGCGAGCATCTGTTGCGGGTGCTGCCGCAACGCGGCAGCCTGGTCGCGCTCCTGAGCATGCGGCGCATACGCGAGGCACTTTTTGTGCGCGAGGCCGTTGAAAGCCATGTGATTCGCAGCCTGCTGGCCGCACCGCCGCCAGCGCAAGCCTGGGACACGCTGGACGCTTGTATCGCGCGTCAGGCCGCGGCCTTGCGGGCACAGGACCTCGAGGCCACCATGCGCGCCGACGAAGACTTTCACCGGACGCTGCTGGGCCTGTGCGGCATGGACGGCGTGTGGCCGGTGGTGGCGCAGGCGCGCGACCTGCATCAGCGCGTGCGCGCCATCGCCGTGCCCGAATTGCAATCAGGCCAGCAGGCGCTGCAAGACCACCGAGCCATCGTTGCGGCCTTGCGCAGCCAGGATGTTCAGCGCGCCACCCGCGAAATGGCGGCGCATTTGCACCACAATGAAGCGCTGACGCAGCAGATTTCCCGGCTTCATCCCGACTATTTTGAGCGAGACACCGATGCAGACCCCATCCTTTGAAACGCTGGATCCACGCTTTGGGCGCTATGCGCTGGGCAATGTCCATCTGGAGCGTCTTTACACCGGCTGTCGCTGGTCAGAAGGTCCCACTTATGTGCCGGCTGGCCGCTACGTGGTTTGGTCCGACATTCCCAACAACCGCGTCATGCGCTGGGACGAGACCGATGGCTCGGTGTCGGTTTTCATGCAGCCGGCCTTTCACAGCAATGGTCATACGCTGGACCGGCAGGGCCGCCTGATTTCCTGCGAGCACGGCGGGCGCTGCGTCTCGCGCGTTGAGCACGACGGACGCCGTACCGTGCTGGCGGATCGATTCGAGGGCCGGCGCCTGAACTCGCCCAATGACGTGGTGGTCAAGTCCGACGGCAGCATCTGGTTCACCGACCCGACCTACGGCATTGACTCGGACTACGAGGGCGACGCGGCCGAGTCCGAGATCGGCGCCTCGCAGGTCTACCGCATTGACCCGGACAAGCTGGCGGTCACCTGCGTGATTGACGACATGGTGCGGCCCAACGGGCTGGCTTTTTCCCCCGACGAGCAATGGCTCTATGTGGCGGACACCGGCGCGAGCCACGTGCCGAATGGGCCGCGCCACCTGCGCCGCTACACGCTTGACGCCTCCGGCCGAAGCGTGCGCGATGGTGAACTCTGGGCCACTGCGACGGTCGGTTTGTTTGACGGCTTTCGGTGTGATGTTGATGGCAATGTCTGGGCGGGCGCCGGCGACGGTGTGCATTGCATCGCGCCCGATGGAACGCTCATCGGAAAAATCCTCGTTCCCGAGGTCGTGGCCAATGTCTGCTGGGGCGGCCCCAAGCGCAATCGGCTGTTCATCTGCGGCACCACCTCGCTCTACGCGATTTACCTGCGCACCACCGGTGCCAGCTGGATTTGAGGCGAGGTCAGTGCGCGCTTGAGGGTGCGGTGAGGCTGCGGTCACGGTGTGTTCAGGGCGCGCGACCTGAGACAGCGCCAGGTTCAAATTGCTGATTGCTGATTGCTGATTGCTGATTGCTGATTGTTCATCGCTCATCGCTTTGCGCCGTTGTGCCTTTGCGCAGCCGGACCGAGCAGTCGCCAGGCTGACGTCCCGTATTGGAATATTTTTTCCACCCTGTTTTCAGGGTAGATCCCGCTGTGGATGATTCTTGCCTCGTGCTACCTTGGTGTTCTTTTTTAAGCAACGCTCACTCGCAAGACTCATGACATCTCTTTTAGAAGTTTCCCGCGTCGCCGAAGAGGTGGTTCGCGCCGCCGGCGTCATGATCCGCACGGCTTTTTATGACCCGAATCGCCCAGCATACTCGCTCAAGGGCCGGCAGGACTATCTCACCGCCACCGATGGCGCTGTGGAAGCCTACGTCAAAGAGGCCATTGCCCGCCATTTTCCTGAAGACGCGGTGATGGGCGAGGAGACCGGCGGCGTGACTGAAGCGCCACGCCTGTGGATCGTCGATCCGGTGGACGGCACCGCCAACTTTGCACGGCAAATCCCGCATTGCTGCATTTCGCTGGGCTTTCTGGAAAACGGCCGCGTCATGGTGGGCGCTGTCTATGACGCGCTGCACGACGAGCTCTTTCTGGCCGAACGCGGTCACGGCGCGCGGCTTAACGGTGTGGCCATTCGCGTCAGCGAGGTGGCGGCGGTGAACGCGGCCACCTTCGAAATTGGCTGGTCGAACCGCACCCCGCCCGAGCCTTACCTGAATCTTGTTCGTGTGGGTGTGGAAGCCGGCTGCGCGGTGCGTCGGGCCGGTTCGGGCACCTTAGGGCTGGCTTATGTGGCCGCCGGTCGCACCGAAGCCTACGCCGAGTCGCACATCAACTCCTGGGATGTGGCCGCGGGCTTGCTGCTGGTCGAAGAAGCTGGCGGGCGCGTGAACGACTTCTGGACGCCCGGCGCCATCGCCAAGGGCAACGAAGTGCTGGCCACCAATGCCTTGCTGGCGCAAGAAATCAGCCGCTTGAGCGGGATCAAGCTCGCGCCGTTGTAGGCGCAGGGGCTTGCAGGCCGGCGGTCGTCCGGCTTGCAGGTGGTGCCAAAGTCAATGGATCGGCGCAGCGAAAAGGCGGCGAAAGTGCGGCAAGTTGGCGAACACTGCCTCGCGCTTGGCGCCAGGCCTGCTGCTCTTGGGCTACGGCACCGGCTCAGTCCTCCAGCAACACCACCGTGTCCGCACTGAAACCCAGACCCACGGCCTGACCGGGGCTGAGTTGCTCGCTGGTGTTGCCGCTGGCCACCAGCACTTCGCCGAGCTCGGTTTGCACCGTGTGCTCAAAGTACTCGCCCAGATAGCTTGATTTGGCCAGTGTGGCCGCCAGCAGCGGTGTTGGCACGCCCTGGGCTTGCCCATGCAGCGCGATGCGGCCGGGCCGGATCGCCACATGGCCCGCGCCGCGGCGACTGGTCTGGCCTGCCAGCGTGAGCTGCAAGGTGCCGAGTTGCACGCGGGTGCCCGCCGGGCCCGAGTCCAGAATCTGGCACGCCAATACATTGGCCTCACCAATGAAATCTGCCACAAAGCGGCTGGTCGGGCGCTCGTGCAGCTCGCGCGGGCTGCCCATCTGCGCCACCACGGCGTTGTTCATGACCACGATCGTGTCGGACACGGCCAGGGCTTCTTCCTGGTCGTGCGTGACGTAGATGACGGTGAGCTTGAGGGCTTGCTGCAAATCTCGGATTTCCTGGCGCACGCGCCGGCGCAGCTTGGCGTCGAGATTGGACAGCGGTTCGTCAAACAGCAAGACCATGGGCTCGAGGACCAGCGCCCGGGCCACGGCCACGCGCTGTTGCTGACCGCCCGATAGCTCGTGCGGATAACGCTCACCCAAGGCCTCCAGGCCCATGAGCTTCATCACTTCTCGGGTCTTGGCTTGCATCACGTCGCGGGGAATGCGGCTGACTTCGAGGCCATAGCGTATGTTCTCGCTCACCCGCATGTGGGGGAACAAGGCGTAGGACTGGAACACCATCGAGACGTCGCGCTCTGTGGCTGGCAGCCGGGTCACGTCCCGGTCGCCAATCAAAATACGACCTGAGCTTGCTGTTTCCAGGCCTGCGATCATGCGCAAGGTGGTGGTCTTGCCGCAGCCCGAGGGGCCGAGCAAGGTGGTCAGGCTGCCGGCTTCAAAGCGCAACGAAACATGGTCAACAGCGGCAGGCCCGCGCGGGTTGTAGCGTTTGACAACCTGCTCCAGCACCACCGAAGCTGATTTGTTGAGAGAAAGTGGGTTCATGTCGATCCTGCAAATGCGGCGGTGGAAGTGCTGTCGCGCATGCCGCGGCGACCGAGCTGGCGCCCGTTGGTGATGGCCTGGAACATCAGCACCGCCAGCAGCATGATGACGATCAACACCGTCGAGTAAGCAATGGCAATGCCGTACTCGTTGTTTTCAACACGGCCGATGATGTAGCTGGTGGCCATGTCGTGCTGCGCGCTGACCAGAAAGATCACCGCACTGATGGCCGTCATGGTGCGCACGAAGCTGTAGACCAACGCCGACAGGATGGCCGGGCGAATCAGGGGCAGGGTGATGCGCCTGAAGGTCGTGGCCGAAGAGGCGCGCAAGGTCAGCGACGCCTCGTCCAGGCTCTTGTCAATTTGTGACAGGGAGGCAATCCCTGAGCGCACGCCCACCGGCATGTTGCGAAATACAAAGCAGATGACCAGAATGGCGGCGGTACCGGTCAACTCGATGGGTGGCACGTTGAAGGCGACGATGTAACTCACGCCGATGACCGTGCCCGGAATGGCAAAGCTGAGCATGGTGCCAAACTCGAACATCTGCTTGCCGGCAAACTGCTGGCGGGTCAGGAGCCAGGCCGTGACGAGGCCGATGGCCGCCGTCAGCGGCGCCGACACGATCGCGATGGTCAGCGTGGTGCCCAGGCTGCTCCAGGCCGAGCCTTTCCAGTGCAAGCCAAAGTCGTTGAACGCAATTTCAAAGCCCTTGACGTAGTGTTTGTAGGTCAGCGACCAGTCGCGGCCCCACAACTCTACAAAGCTGCCATAGACAATCATGAAGTAGATGACCAGCGTAAATACCGTCCAGGCAAGCGTGATGGCAATCGCTCCTGCGCTGATGAATGGGGGCAGCGGCGGGTGCATGCCGCTGTCGCCCTTGCCGCTGACGGTGATGTAGCGTTTTTTACCCAGCCAGACGTTTTGCAGCACAAAGGCGCCAATCGTGAAGACCAGCAGGATGATCGCCAGCACGGCCGCGCGGCCCTGGTCGTTTTGCGAGCCCACAATCGCAAAAAATACGTCGGTCGACAGCACGTTGAAATTACCGCCCAGCACCAAGGGGTTACCGAAGTCGGCCATGCTTTCAATGAAACCCAGCAAAAATGCATTGGCCAGGCCCGGACGCATCAGCGGCCAGGTCACTGTTTTGAATGTCACCCAGTTGTTGGCGCGCAAGGTTTGCGAGGCCTCTTCCATGGCCGGGCTGATGGCTTCGACCACGCCGATGAGAACCATGAAGGAAATCGGCGTGAAGGCCAGCAGCTGCGCCAGAAAAACGCCCCAAAAGCCATAAATCCAGCGCGTGGGCTCAATCCCGAAAACCTGGCCTATCCACTGGGTGACCACACCCGAGAGGCCCAGCAACAAGATGACCGACAAGCCGATCACGAAAGGCGGCGTGATGATGGGCAGCAGCGACAGCGACTTGAAAAAGCCCTTGAAGGGCACGCGCGTGCGGGTCAGCACCAGCGCAAAAGCCAGTCCCAGCAAGGTACTGCCCAAGCCGACGGCAACAGCCAGGGCCAGTGAATTCCAGGCCACGCCGCACTGGCCCACACCATTGAGGCATTGCAGACGCCAGATCTTGGGGTCGAACAGGCGCTCCGCAAGCGCCCCCAGGGCCAGGCCCTCGTCACCACGGAATGCTGCGAGCAGCATCTGAAACACCGGCACCATGATGAACAGCGCCACCAGACCGATGATGCTGCCCAGGGCGCCCGACACAAACGGGTCTTGCGTGATGCGACCACTGACCGACAGGCCCCAGGTGAACATCCACAGCATCGACATGCCTGCCACGATGGCGCCGTAGCCCATGCCGAACTGGCGCTGCTCGGTCGGGCCAAACCAATTTCCCAGAATCTCGAAGGACCAGCCTTGCAGGCCAAAGCCATAGCCCTGTAGGAGCATGTAGACAAGACCCAGAAAGCCCAGCCATCCGATCACCTCGCCGCGAACACGCGTTTGCAGGGGCGCCAACGTCGCAGCCAGGCCCAGCAAGGCCATGGCTACCACGGGGGCGAGCCAGAGGTTTTTACCTTGTAAAAGAAGAAAAAGGGCGGGCGCTTGTTCCGGGGACATGGGGTAGCCCGACAGCCACTGGAAACTCCAGAGGCCGTCTTGCAGCATGTACCAGGGTAAAAGTCCAACGCCCGCAATAAAAACCAGGACCAGGCCCATTGCGGGCCTGTCCATCCAAGCAGATTTCATCGGGGAGGAACGCTGAATCAGTTGTTGGGCAGGGAGCCCACTTCATCGTCCCATTTTTTCAGCAAGCGCTTGCGCTCGGCCGAGGACCCGTACTTGACGAAGTCATAGTTGATGAGTTTGATGCGCGTCAGGTCTGGCGCCAGTGGCGAGACGGCGGCATCCAGGTTGGATGGCACCTGAAAGGACTTGACGTCCTTCGCGCGCCCTTGCGACTCGGCGGTCAGCGCCCAGTCGTAGAACTTCTTGGCGTTGTCCAGATTGCGGGCGCCCTTGATGATGCTCATGGAGCCGATTTCGTAGCCGGTGCCTTCGCAAGGCGTGACCGTCTTGATTGGGAAACCTGCCGCTGCCACCGCCACCGAGTCGTGCAGGAAAACAATGCCTACCACCGTCTCACCAGAACCTGCCGCCTTGATGGGTGCTGAGCCCGACTTGGTGTACTGGTTGATATTTTTGTGCAGGGCTTTTTGGTATTTGAAGGCCTCGGCCTCGCCCATCATTTGGACCAAGGTGGCCAAAGCGGTGTAAGCCGTGCCAGAGGAGTTCGGGTTGGCGATCTGGATTTTGCCCTTGTAAATCGGCTTGATCAGGTCGGCCCAGCACTGGGGAATTGGCAGACCTTGTTTTTTGAGCAATTCTTCGTTGTAGCCCCAACCCAGCGCACCGGAATAAATACCGATGGTGCGGTCCTTGGATGCCTTGGCCTGGTTCATGGCGAATTCAGCGATCCGGCGGCGATTCGGGGAAATATAGGGCTGCGTCAGGTTTTCTTCGGCCGCCTGCAAGTGCGGATCGCCCGTGCCGCCCCACCACACATCTCCCTTCGGGTTGGCGGCTTCGGCCTTGATCTGGGCATAGGTTTCGCCGGAGCTCTTGCGGGTCATGTCCACCTTGATGCCGCTGGCCTTTTCAAATTCGGTCTTGGCCTGCTGGCACCAAGCTTCATCAGAGCTGCAATACAGGGTCATGCGGCTCTGGGCAGCGGCGCCAGTGGCAAATACAACGGCGCCCACGCAGACTAACGAGGCAAGAAGGTGATTAAGCTTGAACATGAAAATTCCTTGGAAGGGCCACATCAAAAGTAACTGTATTTGCTACCGAACCTGTCGGCGAATGCTACCGCACGACGCGTCCAGGAATTGGCGATTTTTACTAGGGTATGCGCTAGCCCGCAGAGGCGGAATTTTCTAATTGAAAGTCCGCTGACCGCCTTCTGGGGCAGTCCGGCAGGTCATTGCGAAGCGGTAGCAGCCTTGTCGGGCTGGGCGGCACTGGCCTCGACCCGCCTGGCGCCGTCAAAGCGACGGTTCCAGTAAGCTGAACCCATGCTTTCCACCCGCACTTCGCCTCCCGGCCTGGGGGCGTGAATGAACTTGCCGTCGCCGACGTAGATGCCGACATGGCTGAACGCGCGGCGCATGGTGTTGAAGAAAACCAGATCGCCCGGAACCAGGTCTTTCTTGTCGATGTTCTGGGTCGCGGCAGCTTGCTGCTCGGCGCGGCGGGGCAGCACCAGACCGAGCGTCTGCTCGTAGATGGAACGGACAAAGCCGCTGCAGTCGAAGCCTGTTTCCACGGTGTTTCCGCCGCGCTTGTACGGAACGCCTAGAAAGCCCATGGCATGGACCACCAGCTCGGAGGCCTTGACGCTGACGCTTTGCCCGACCTGCGCTACCTGCGAGAACAAGCCTTTGTCGGCCAGCCAGGCGTCCATGTCGTCGTTAGCTGCCGGCGCGCCGTGCGCGTTCATGCCGAAAGACAGGCACAGGGCCAGCGTCAAGCTTGAAGCGAGTGTGGCTATGCTGAACTTGCCGGGCTTAGGAGATCTAAAACGCATCGCGGGAGCTTACTGAGCTGCCCTCTTGTCGTCAAGTTCGAATTCGGCAGTCATTTCATTCCTGAGCACGATTGCGCTGACTTCTTGCGTTCTGCTTTCTTGCTTCGACCCAGGAGTCTGGGCGGCAGAAGAAAATGGAAATTCCGGGTGCTGAATTGGTGGGTATGCGCATGATGGAGGAATGAGCACCAGCCAAGTGGCTTGCCAGCCCGCTCAGCCGTACCTCATGCCTTGGGCACTGCAGGAACGGTCGCCGCAGGGTCATCTGGCTTACGTCATCCACGACACAGTCGATCATTTGGATCTGCGTGCGTTCCATGCTCGCTACGCCGGCGGCGGGCCGCGCAAGCAACCCTTGCATCCCGCCATGATGGTCAAGGTGCTGGTGTACGCCTATGCCAGCGGAGTATTCAGTTCGCGCAAGATCGCCAAGAAGCTGCGCGAGGACGTGGCCTTTCTGGTGCTCGCTGCGGACAACATCCCGGCCCACAGCAGCTTCCGGGACTTCCGCGCATTGCACCTTGTTGCGTCCACTGAGCTTTTTGTCCAGGTGCTACGTCTGGCGCGCGAGATGGGGCTGGTCAAGCTGGGCA
>CAJAOB010000494.1 GCA_903941205.1 uncultured Burkholderiales bacterium
AGCATGCTGGTGAGTGAAGACATCATGTCGCCGCCGCCCGCAGCGGCAGCGGGGGCGGTCTGAGCAAAAGCAGAGGAAATGAACACGGGCAACTCCAGGGTCAGAAAAATTAAAATCAAGGCGGCACAGAAGAGCAGGTAAAGGTACCAAAGCCCCAGCCTCCGCAGGAAGCGCCCGATTGTATGCGGGAGGCCAGCCCCGCAAACCTTGCCCGGCAATGAGCCCCAACGCGTGGCGCGGCACTCGTTTCAGGCGGAGCACTGCGCGCCAAAACTAGTGCCCGAGCATCAGTTGCAGGTTTTGCACCGCCGCACCCGAGGCGCCCTTGCCCAGGTTGTCAAGACGGGCCACCAGCACGGCCTGCCGGTGCTCTTCGTTGCCAAAGATCCGCAGCTCCATCTTGTTGGTGTCGGCCAGCGCCGTGGCGTCGAGCTTTCCCGAATCGCTGGCGGACTCGACCGTGACCCACTGGCTGCCCGCGTAATGTTGCGCCAGCGTTCGGGCCAGCTGCGCGGCCGCGGGCCGTCCCGGCAGCAAATCCAGGTGCAGTGGCAGCTCCACCAGCATGCCCTGGCGAAAGTTGCCTACTGAAGGGATGAAGATGGGTCGCCGCGTCAGGCCGGTGTAGCGCATGATTTCAGCCAGGTGCTTGTGCGCCAGCCCCAGGCCATAGACCTCGAACGCAGGCGCCGTGCCGGCTTCGTAGGCTTCGATCATGCTGCGGCCGCCGCCCGAATAACCGCTGACGGCGGGAATCGCCAAGGGAAAATCGGAAGGGATCCAGCCGGCATCGACCAGCGGGCGAATCAGCGCAATGGCGCCCGTGGCGTAGCAGCCGGGGTTGGAGACACGCCGGGCCTGTTGCACGGCTTCGTGCTGGCCGGGAGCGAGTTCGGGAAAGCCGAAGACCCAGCCGGGTGCGGTGCGATGGGCCGTCGAGGCGTCAATGATTTTGGGGCCCGGCTGGCCGGTGCTGATTTCGAGCGCGTCGATCACGGCCACCGTCTCGCGCGCCGCATCGTCGTGCAAACACAAGATCACGACATCGACGCCCGCCATCAAGGCTCGCTTGGCGTCGGCATCCTTGCGCAATTCAGGGGCAATGCTGACCAGCTCTACGCCGGCCATGGTTTGCAGGCGCTCGCGAATTTGCAGGCCGGTGGTACCAGCCTCGCCATCTATAAAGACTTTGGCCATGCCGCGGCTCCTGTGAAAACGGGTAATTCGGACTGATGCAAGCAAGCGGGTTGCCCCGCTTTGCGGGCCCGGGCTTCACGTAAGTTACGCGCAATTATGGTGCGTCGCAGCATGATACAGTCCTTCGCTGTTGAGTCCAGCACCCGCTGAATTGACGTTTTCCGGACCATGCGGCGCGCGTGCACCTCCGAGTCAGGCTACGTGGCGGGCCCCTCCTTTACTGCTTTCTGGAAGCTATTTCATGAAAATTCACGAATACCAAGGCAAGGAAATCTTGCGCAACTTTGGCGTCCCCGTCCCGCGTGGCATCCCCGCATTCACGGTGCAGGAAGCTGTCGAGGCAGCCCAAAAACTCGGCGGCCCGGTGTGGGTGGTCAAGGCGCAGATTCATGCTGGCGGACGTGGCAAGGGTGGTGGGGTCAAACTGGCTCGCAGCATTGAGGATGTCAAAAAACTCGCCAGCGAGATCCTCGGCATGCAGTTGATCACGCACCAGACCGGCCCTGAGGGCCAGAAGGTGCGCCGCCTCCTGATTGAAGAGGGCGCGGACATCAAGAAAGAATATTACGTCTCGGCCGTGACCGACCGGGCCACGCAAAAAGTCGCCATGATCGTTTCCAGCGAAGGCGGCATGGACATCGAGGAAGTTGCGCATTCCACACCCGGGAAAATCATCACCGACTTCGTCGATCCAGCCGCTGGCCTGACCGCGGCGCAAGCGCAAAAGCTCGCCGCCGGCATTGGCGTGCCTGAAGCCTCGCAAGCGCAGGCCGTCGATGTGCTGCAAAAGCTCTACAAGGTCTACATGGAGACCGACGCCTCGCTGGTCGAGATCAACCCGATGATCCTCGAAGGCAATGGCAACATCAAGGCGATTGACGCGAAGTTCAACTTCGACCCAAACGCGCTGTTCCGCCACCCTGAAATCGTCGCCTACCGCGATCTGGACGAAGAAGACCCGGCTGAAGTCGAGGCTTCCAAATTCGACCTGGCCTACATCAGCCTGGACGGCAACATCGGCTGCCTGGTCAACGGCGCCGGTCTGGCCATGGCCACCATGGACACCATCAAGCTTTTTGGCGGCGAGCCGGCCAACTTTCTGGACGTCGGCGGCGGCGCCACGGCCGAAAAGGTTACCGAAGCCTTCAAGATCATGCTCAAGAACCCGGAAGTCAAAGGCATTCTGGTCAACATCTTTGGCGGCATCATGAAGTGCGACACCATTGCCGAGGGCGTGATCGCCGCCTGCAAAGCCGTGAACCTGCAAGTCCCGCTGGTGGTGCGCATGAAGGGCACCAACGAAGACCTCGGCAAAAAAATGCTGGCCGAATCGGGTCTGCCCATCATTGCTGCGGACACCATGGCTGAAGCAGCTACGAAGATCGTCGCTGCTGTCAAATAAGCCCGGCCCCACGTCTACCGATCAGGAAAACTCATGTCGATCTACATCAACAAAAACACCAAAGTCATCACGCAGGGCATCACCGGCAAGACCGGTCAGTTCCACACGCGCATGTGCCGTGACTATGCCAATGGCAAGAACTGCTTCGTGGCAGGCGTCAACCCCAAGAAAGCCGGCGAAGACTTCGAAGGCATCCCGATTTACGCCAACGTGAGCGAAGCCGCCCAGGCCACCGGCGCCACCGTGTCGGTGATCTACGTGCCGCCTGCCGGCGCTGCGGCGGCCATCTGGGAAGCTGTTGAGGCTAACCTCGATCTGGCGATCTGCATCACCGAAGGCATTCCCGTTCGCGACATGCTCGAAGTGCGCAACCGCATGAAAGCCAAGGAAGCCGCTGGCGGCAAGCGCACGCTGCTTCTCGGCCCCAACTGCCCAGGCCTGATCACACCTGAAGAAATCAAGATCGGCATCATGCCCGGCCATATTCACCGCAAGGGACGCATCGGCGTGGTCTCGCGCTCCGGCACGCTGACCTACGAAGCCGTGGCCCAGCTCACCGAAATCGGTCTGGGGCAATCCAGCGCTGTCGGCATTGGCGGCGACCCGATCAACGGCCTCAAGCACATCGACGTGATGCGAGCCTTCAATGACGATCCAGACACAGACGCGGTCATCATGATTGGCGAGATCGGCGGGCCGGACGAAGCTGAAGCAGCCATGTGGTGCAAGACCAACATGAAGAAACCCATCGTCGGCTTCATCGCTGGCGTGACGGCGCCTGCCGGCAAGCGCATGGGTCACGCCGGTGCGCTGATCTCTGGCGGCGCCGACACGGCCGACGCCAAGCTGGCCATCATGGAGGCTTGCGGCTTCACGGTCACGCGCAATCCATCGGAAATGGCCAAGCTGCTCAAGGCCTTGCTCTAGGTTTTGCTGGCCTGCCGCCTGGAAGGCCGGATTTTGAGCAAACGCGGGGTGGACTCATGCAGCCACCGCGCTTTTTCCCAACCTGCGGGCCGATTGTCTTGAGGGACAATCGGTCTTTCGATTTTTTGCACGGGGACATTCATGGACGAACTGATGACGGCAACGTTCTGGCTGGCCGTAGGCCAGATCATCATGATTGACATTTTGCTCGGCGGGGACAACGCAGTCGTCATCGCGCTGGCTTGCCGTAACCTGCCACCCAAACAGCGAACTCAAGGTATCGTATACGGCACCATAGGCGCCATCGTCCTGCGCGTCATCTTGATCGCTTTTGCACTGGCCTTGCTGACCGTGCCCTACCTCAAGCTGGTGGGAGCGGTTTTGCTGCTCTGGATCGGCGTGAAACTGCTGCATGCCGACAGCGATGACGACCACAACATCAGCTCCAGCGACAAATTGTGGAGCGCCGTCAAGACGGTCATCGTTGCTGACCTCGTCATGAGCGTTGACAACGTGCTGGCCATTGCAGGTGCCGCGCAAGGTGCCGGCGAAAGCCATCAGCTCCCACTGGTCATCTTCGGCCTGCTCGTCAGCATTCCAATCATCGTGTGGGGAAGCACCTTCGTTCTGAAGTTAATGGAGCGCTTCCCGATCGTCATTACGCTGGGCGCCATGTTGCTGGGCTGGATTGCTGGTCAGATGGCTTACACCGACCCGGCCATCAAGGCCTATTTGCCAGCCTCGGCGACCTGGAGCTACGCGGCCGCAGTGGCAGGTGCCTTGCTGGTGCTTGCGATGGGAACATGGCTGAACCGGACAAAAGCGGAACCCGGCGCAGCGTCCTGACGCTTGATGAACCGCCCCGGCAGGGCAGGGCTTTTGCGGAGCTTTGTTCATTGGCGGTCGATTCCAACTGGATGGATGCACTGAAAGCAGTTACACCGGGAAGCGTTTTCCCTTCCCACCGTCTCACCGGAGTCATTCCAATGAAGCACTACCTCCAAAAGGGTTTCACCCTGATCGAGCTGATGATCGTGATCGCGATCATCGGCATCCTGGGCGCCGTCGCCTTGCCGCGGTACCAGGAGTACACCGTCCGGGCCAAGGTGACTGAGTTGATCCTGGCGACTACCGCGGCCAAGACAGCCGTGACGGAAAGCTACCAGACCAACGGCGCCTTGCCGGCAAGCCTGACGCTTGAATCGCAAAGCTCGAAGTACGTGGCGTCGGTGGAGTACTCCCTCTCGACCGCATCGAATGCGTCAACCGCCGTCATCACCGTGAAGGCCACCACGGCCGACAGCAACATCAGTGGCAAGAAGTTGCTGCTGACCGGTGTGGTGAATGCGTCAAAGGTGATCGAGTGGACATGCTCGGCTCCCGCCGTCTCAGAAGATGGTATCGAGGCCAAGTACCTGCCGGCCAGTTGCAAATAAGGCCAGGCCACCGAGCGTACGCCTGACGGCTACACGGGCGGTCGGCTCAAACGCCCAGCCCCGGCATGGCCGCAATCGCAACGCCCCGCGGAAGAAGTTCACGGGACCCCTCTGCAATGGCACGGGTCTGCTTTGGCTTTGGTTCCTTGGTTAAACGGCTTAAGACCTCGCGTCTTGGCTTAAGCCATGCGCTAACGCCGCCGCCGCGCTGGCGCTGGGCACGAGAGCACGCGATGACTTGAAAATCGACAAGCTACAAGGCGCTGCGATGGGAGCAAACCCGCACCGGCCTGACCACATGGCCGCTCTGGCAGTCGCCCGAGCCGTGGGCGCTGAGCCCGTGCGGCGCATTGCTGCATGTCGTGCACCTGGAACTGCGCCCGTGCATGAAGGCAGAGGACGTCGCATCGATGAAAGCAATGTCCGCCGCCTTCCCTTCGGCAGACCGGCGCTATCGTCAGGCTCACGCACTGGCCTTGAAGGGTCATCCGGAAACGGTCTGTCGGTATTTGAGGCTGGCTTGCCATTTCTTGGACACAGCACAATGCCGGACGATGGCAACAGCTGTCAGCTCAGCAGCCTTAGGCCAGCTGACCAAAATCTTCGCCTGCCAAAAAAATGTTGATTTCAAGACTAAATGAAAAATAGTATTTTTTAGTTACACTGCTTAATTAAAAATAGATTATTTCCTCCTTAGTTTTATGAAAACAACCCGCCCAGA
>CAJAOB010000495.1 GCA_903941205.1 uncultured Burkholderiales bacterium
CCGCGTGCCAGCACGATCATGCGGTCGGCATAGGCAAACACCACGTCCATGCTGTGCTCGGTGAACAGCACCGCCATGCCGCGCTCAAGCACCAGTTCCTTGGTCAGCGCCATCAGGTCATTGCGTTCCTTGGGCGCCATGCCGGCGGTGGGTTCGTCCATCAGCAGCAGCTTGGGGTCATTGGCCATGGCCATGGCCAGCTCCACGCGCTTGACGTCGCCATAGGCCAGCACGCTGCACGGCCGGTCGGCCTGGGCTTTCATGCTGACCTGGTCCAGCAAATCCAGGGCGCGCTCGCGTTGGTGATCTGCGGCGCGGCGCCACATCGAAAACAGCTTGCGCTCGGCCGACAGCAGCGCCATTTGCACGTTCTCCACCACGGTCAGCGAGGCAAAGGTTTCAGCAATCTGAAAAGTGCGGCTCACGCCCAGCCGCCAGATCTCGCGGGGCGCCAGGCCGACCAGTTCCTGGCCGTCCAGCAAGATCGAGCCAGCATCGGCGCGCTGCTGGCCATTGACCATGTTGAAGGTGGTCGACTTGCCGGCGCCGTTGGGCCCGATCAGGGCCAGCAACTCGCCAGCGGCCAGCTCGAAGTTGATGCCGTCGACCGCGCGCACACCGCCAAACGATTTGCCAAGCCCTTGAACCTTGAGCAGACTCATGACCGCGCCTCCTGCAGGGCGGCGCTTTGGCGCCGGTTAAGCAGCTGCCGTGCAAAGCCAGCCAGGCCTTGCGGAAACAGCAGCACCAGCAGCAAGATGATGCCGCCGAGCATGGCGCGCCAGTAATCGGTGTTGCGCGCCACGGTGTCGTGCAGCCAGGTGAAAGTGACCGCGCCGACCACCGGGCCGACCAGGGTCTGCAAGCCGCCCAGCAAGACCATCACCAGGCCGTCAATCGACTTGCCCACGTGCAGGCTTTCGGGCGAGATGCTGCCTTTGGAAAATGCATACAAGGCGCCAGCCAGGCCGGCAAAGCTGCCAGCCAGCACAAAGGCCAGCCATTGCAGGCGCTTGACGTCCATGCCAATGGCGTCGGCGCGCAGCACCGAGTCACGGCCGGCGCGCAGCGCGTAGCCAAAAGGTGAGTACAAGATGCGGTGCATCAGCAGGACACCGCCGGCCACCAGAGCCAGTGTCAGGTAGTAATAGTTACGTTTGTCTGACAGCCACTGGGCCGGCCAGACGCCGGTCAGGCCGTTGCTGCCGCCGGTGAAGCCGTCCCACTGGTAGCAAATAGCCCAGGTAATCTGTGCGAAGGCCAGCGTCAGCATGGCCAGGTAAACACCTGACAGGCGCACGCAAAACCAGCCATAAACAAAAGCGCCCAGCGCGGCCACGGCGGGCGCGGCCAGCAAGGCCATTTCCATCGGCAATTGCAGGCTGCGCACCAGCAGCGCGGCGGCATAGGCGCCCAGGCCAAAGTAGGCCGCATGCCCAAAGGAATGCATGCCGGCCGGCCCCATGATGAAGTGCAGGCTGGCCGCAAACAGAGCCGCGACCAGCAGGTCAATCAGCAGCACCGTCACATAAGGTGACTGCGCGGCCAGCAGCGGCATCAGCAGCAGCAGCCCCAGGATGGCCCAGCGAGCGTAGCCTGCCAGCGACCCGGGTGCGCGCAGGGGTTGCTCGGCCGCGCTGGCATGGCGGCTCGGCGACTGCGGCCGGCCAAACAGACCCCAGGGCCTGGCCACCAGCACCACGGCCATCACCACAAACTCGACCACCAGCGTGAGCTTGGAAAACGAAATGCTGATGCCGGCGATCTCGACCAGACCCAGCCAGATGCAAATCGCCTTGAGCTCGGCGATCAGCAGCGCCGCCACATAGGCGCCCGGAATCGAGCCCATGCCGCCGACCACCACCACCACAAAGGCCGCGCCGATGATGTTCAGGTCCATCTCCAGATTGGCCGGCTCGCGCGGCAGTTGCAACGCCCCGCCCAGGCCAGCCAGAAAAGCGCCCAGCGCAAACACCGCCGTGAACAGCCAGGCCTGGTTGACTCCCAGCGCGCTGACCATGCCGCGGTCTTGCGTGGCCGCCCGCACCAGCGTGCCCCAACGCGTCTTGGTCAGCAGCAGCCACAGCAGGCCCAGCACCACCGGACCCGCAAAAATCAGAAAAATATCGTAGGCTGGAAACTGCCGCCCCAGCACCGACACCGAGCCCGTCAGACCGGGCGCGCGCGGGCCCAGCAGCTCTTCGGGACCCCAAAACCACAAGACCATGTCCTTGATGACCAGGCCGAGCGCAAAGGTTGCCAGCAGCTGGAACAACTCAGGTGCGCGGTAAATACGGCGCAGCAGCAGCACCTCGACCAGCGCGCCCAGGACGGCCACCGCCAGCGCGGCCAGCAGCAGCGAAGGCCAAAAACCGATGCTGCCGCCCAGGCGAGCGACCAGCGAATACGCCACGTAGATGCCGACCATGAAGAAGGAGCCATGGGCGAAATTGACGATGCGGGTCACGCCAAAGATCAGCGAGAGCCCGGCAGCCACCAGAAACAGCGAGGAGGCGCCCGCCAGGCCGTTGAGCAGTTGGACGACAAAGCCTGAAAAACTCATGACTGCCTTAAAGACCTTGAAAAGACCTGAAAAAGACCAAATAAAAATCAGACGGCAGCTTCCACAAGTGCTGTCCTTCTACCCACAAGCCGGGGGCCGGCCCTTCGCAGGCACCCCGGGCTGAAACCGTCAGATCAGTCTGCCGGACGCAGTTTCTTGACTTCCGCATCGCTGGGCTGGAACTTGGCGCCGTCGAGATAGCGGAAGTCCACCATCACGCCCTTGCCGTTGTCGTTTTTGGTGCGGCCCACATAAGCACCCATGGTCGACTGGTTGTCTTGCGGACGGTAAACGGCAGTGCCAAACGGTGTGAGCACGCTCAGGCCCTTGAAGGCAGCAATCATCTTTTCGGTCTCGGTCGACTTGGCTTTTTTCATGCCTTCGGCGAGCGACTTGATGGCGCTGTAGCCGACCACCGAACCCAGGCGCGGATAGTCTTTGAACTTGGCGTTGTAAGCGTTGTAAAACGCCTTGTGCTCAGGCGTCTGGATGGCATACCAGGGGTAGCCGGTGACCACCCAGCCGTTGGGGGTTTCTTCCTTGAGCGGGTCCAGGTACTCGGGCTCGCCGGTCAGCAGGCTGACGACTTCACGGCCCTTGAAAAGGCCACGGGTATTGCCTTCGCGCACGAACTTCGCGAGGTCCGCGCCAAACAGCACGTTGAAGATGGCGTCCGGCTTGGCATCGGCCAGGGCCTGCACCACGCTGCCCGAATCGACCTTGCCCAGTGGCGGCGCCTGCTCGGCCACGAACTCGACATCCGGCTGCGCGGCCTTGAGCAGCTCCTTGAAGCTGGCGGCGGCGGACTGACCGTATTCGTAATTGGGGTACACGATAGCCCAGCGTTTTTTCTTCATCGCCACAGCCTCGGGCACCAGCATGGCGACCTGCATGTAGGTCGAGGTGCGCAGGCGGTAGGTGTAGCGGTTGCCGTTTTGCCAGACGATCTTGTCGGTCAGCGGCTCGGAGGCCAGAAAGAAAACTTTCTTTTGCTTGGCAAAGTCGGTCAGGGCCAGGCCGATGTGCGAGAGGAAGGAGCCAGTCAGAACGTCGACTTTTTCGCGCGAGATCAGCTCTTCGGCGGCGCGCACGGCTTCGCCGGGGTTGGCGTTGTCGTCGCGGATGATCAGTTCGAGTTTTTTGCCGTTGACGCCGCCTGCGGCATTGATCTCTTCGACGGCCAGGTCCATGCCTTTTTTGTAGGGCTCGAGAAAGGCGGGTTGGGCTTTGTAGCTGTTGATCTCCCCGATCTTGATGGTGCCTTGCGCATGCGCGAGCGGCGCCATCAGGCTGACAAGGGCCATCGCGCCGATGAGTTTTTTCAGTTGACTCTTCATTTGTACTCCTGCTGGTTGTGGATTGAAAAAAATGGGGGCTCCGGACTTAGCGGAGACCGTCCTTGCCCTGAATCTCGTGGGCCTGCAAGCCGCCCACGCGCGGTAGTGGACGGCCGCTGTCTGTCACGACAACGGCCACCACAATTTCGTTGGCGCGCGGCGCATCGGCCACGCGCGCTTCCATGGCATCGAAATGGCTGCGCACAAAAGCGGCGTCCTTGTGACCGAGCGGCACGTCGATGGCAGTTCCGAGGCCGCCGCGCTTTTTGCTAGACGGCACCAGCGCGGCGCCTTTTTCGACGGCCAGGCGCAGCGGTGCGCCCAGTTTGGGATGCAAGATGGCTGCGGCGTGTTCGAGTTCGCCGGCCTCGCCGGCGATCGCAGCCTTGCCATAGCTTTGTGCCTGACCAGGCGCGATGCCCAGGGCTTCGACGCAGCGCTGACCCAGCAGCGCGCCCAGCTCTTCACCGATGGTGACCAGCTCGTCGAGGTTTTCGGCGTAGCGGCCGGCAAAAGGGTTTTCGATCACGGCCATGGCCAGCGCCTTGCGCGTGGGCGGCGAAACAGGACGGCCCATTTCCATGTTGATTTCGTCGACCTGGACAATTATTTTTCGGACTTTCGCTGGCATGGGAACTCCTGGAGGCTTCTCGGTAATTGGCAGTGGCTAGTTTGTTTTCAGTGGTCGTTGTGGTGGGGCCTGGCGCTCAGCGCAAGCCATCCCACTGGCTGATCGCGCTGGCAGCCAGGCCGGCCATGCGCGCATGCACACGCGGGCCGCAGCTCATGGCCAGGATAAAGACGATTTCATCGGCCAAGGGTGCGCCGGGCACGCGCACTTCGATCGCGTCAAAGTGGCTGCGCACGTAGCTGGCGTTGATGTGCGTGAGCGGCACGTCGAGCGCCGAGCCCGGCGCGCCGACTTTCTTGGTTGAAGGGACGATGGACAGCGCGTTGCCGGGCTGGCCGGTCTTGGCTTCGCCCCTGCCTCGGACGTAAGCGTTTCGGTCACCTTTCCAGCCCAGCAGCTCACGCATGGCGTAGCCGCCCGGCACGTGCCACATGGCGCCATGCTCGAGTTCGCCGGCGGCACCCACGATGGCGCCTTTGCCGTAGCCCTCGATACGCTCTGCCGGCACGCCCATGGCCGCGCGCAGGCGCTCCGCCATGGCAATGCCGGTGGCCTGCAAGGCGTTCATCATGGGCAGCAAGTCAGGCTCGTAGCGTCCGGCAAAGGGATTGGTCATCACCACGCCAATGGCGCCGCGCAGCAGCGGCTTGTCGGCGACGGGGCCGAACTCGTGGTGAATCTGCTCCACGTGGGTAAAGGTGCGTCTTATTTCAATCATGGGCTTGGGCTTGGATTTTGGATGAGAGTTGGAGTGGAGTGTCAAGCAAGCGCCAGACCACGCGGCTCGCGTGCCACTGCCGGGCGAGCCCCGGCGCCTGTGACTGCGGGTAGGCCCAGGCTTTGATTTTGACAAGTCAGCAGCGCTGACCAGACAAGACCGGCAGCGCGCAAGACCTGCGCCTTGGCCAGGCCAGCCTGCAAGGCCTGCCGAACCTTCGCCTCAGGCAAGGCCGGCACCAGGGTGGTCACCAGCAGGTCGCCCAGATCGCTGTCGTCCTTGAGCGCCGAGGCGCTCTGGCGCTCAATGCGCTCGTCCGCCACGTTCACGGCGTTGGCGATGATGGTGGCTGCTGCATCAGCTTGCGCCGCTGTGTGGGCCAGCACCGTCACGCTGTCGGCGATGCCGAGCGAAAAACTGCGGCCGCGCCAGCCGCTGGTGGCGATGCCGCGCACCGGCATGTCGGCGCTCACGCTGAACTGGCCATCCATTGTCAGGCCGTGCTGCAACTGCACGGCATCCAGCCGGGCCAGGTCGGCGTACAGCCCGACGCGCAGCGACTCTTTTGGCGCCAGATGAAGCGCGATATCGCCACCGTTGTTGACCCAGGCGCGCGCCACGCCCGGGCGCTGGTAGCAAGCGATCAGCTCCTCGGCCACGGCGCCGGCCACCGCGGCCATGGGCGTGATGAAGTCCTGGCTCAAAGGCTGGCATGCCTGCCACATGCGCCTGGCCACCGGGCCTTGCAGGCGGCAGGGCCCGCTTACCGGCAGGCGCAACTGCACCAGCTCTTGCACCAGTTCTGGCAAGACTTCCCCGAAGCGCTCCCAGGCCGCCTGGTGGGCCGCGTCCAGCGAGCAAGCCTCACCCGCGGCGCCGATGATCAGGTCAATCGGTCCATGCTGGAAATGCCAGCGGCCGTCGGGCAGGGGGGAGCGTTGGGCTTGCATGTGAATAAGAGGCCGGCCGGCGTTTAGCCGAGCAAGGGCGGACGCGCCAGCGGCCAGGGATTGGCTCCCGCCATCGGCTCCCAGGTGCGGGTCAGCGGTGCGCCTTCGTTGTGCCAGGCGCCACGGCGTAGTGTGTCCTGAAGGCTTCGCACATAGTCCATGTGGCCGCCCATGGCGCGGTAGTCTGACAGCTTCATGCTGAACTCGATGGGCGCCACGATGGCCGGTGTGGGAACCGTACCAAAGCTGTTGTCGGGCATGCGCATCACGTCGACCATCACCGTGATGCCGCCGCCGGGCCAGACATAGGCGGGAGCGCCGCCGCAGGTGACATTCACCAGGGCGTTCTTGATGGCGCGCGTGAGCAGCACAGGGTTGTCGGTCACGCCAGCCCGCAGGCTACCGCCCGCGCCGGCAAGAAACAGCACGGTTGTCAGGGAAGGTTCGCAGTTCTCGCCAATGCGCGCCACGATGCGCCTGATTTCTTCGGGCATGGGCTGCTCGACCGGCCGCAGTGCCTCGTCGAGCACATACCAGCTGGCATGCTCCCCGGTGGTCGAGGTCATGAGCAGGCGCAAACCCGGCCAGGCGACGGCCGGATTCCAGCCTTCGATGATGGACAGCGGGTCTGAAATGTCGGTGCCGCCCCAGCCGGTGCCAGGGTTGGCAACCTGAAAGTAACGTCCCGGCGTGGATTTGCGGCCGCTCATTTGAATGCCAGAAGGCGCCATGTCGAGGCAGCGCCCCGCCTGATGCTCGGTCAGCACACCGGTGATGTGGTCGTCCACCACCACCACCTCATCGCATTTGTCATAGAGCTGCATCGCAAAGATGCCGATGGTGGCCGAGCCGCAACCGACCCGCATGCGGGATTCCTCCACGCCGTTGACCACGGGCGGACGTCCTGCCTGAATGACGATTTGCGCGCCGCCATCGATGGTCAGTTCCACCGACCTCTTGTTGCCCAGCGCCTCCATCATCTCGACCGTGATGCGGCCTTCTTTCTTGCTGCCGCCCGTGAGGTGATGCACGCCGCCCAGCGACAGCATCTGCGAGCCGTATTCAGCCGTGGTGACATGACCAACGACCTCGCCCTTGCAGCGGATATTGGCCTGCTCGGGGCCGAGAAAGCGATCGGTATCGATCTTCACCTTCAGGCTGCAATAGCTGAAGATGCCCTCGGTCACGACGGTGACCAGATCGACGCCGTTGGCCTGCGAGGACACGATGAACGGCGCCGGTTTGTAGTCGGGGTAGGTGGTCGACGAACCCACGCCGGTGATAAAAACCTCGTCAGCCAGCAGCAGGTCGCCGTTCCAGTCCGGGGCGGTTGCGGCTGCATCTGCCGAAGCAGCCTGCTCGCCCTCATCGCCGGAGCGCGGCGCGAAAGGCACCAGCAGGGTCTCATTGGAAGCCAGATTGCGGCGCAGCAATATGACCGGATCGACCCGCACCAGCGTGCCGGCCTGGTTGGCATAACGGTCGCAGGCACCGCTGCGACCCTCGGAAATCTGGCACAGCACCGGGCAGGCATTGCAGGCGATCTTGGCGGCACTGATTCGCTCGCCGCGCCCGGCCGCGGTGGCTGGCGTCGGCGTTGGCGTGTCCATGCCCGGAAGTCCGTCGGTTTTTGTGTGCTCGGTCATCTTGACTGTCTTTTACCACCAGCGCCCCAGCCGGGCTGCCCGCTTTCCAGTTAATGTTGGGAATACTACACTTGAATGTTGCGAACGCTACATTTACAATAAAATGTAGCGTATCTGCAATGACCGTGCAAGGCTGATTTCCCGCGGTATTTCAGGCATTCCCGAGGCGCGCGGGCACCGCTTGGGCAAGGGGCCGGTCTGCTGCGTCGACAATATCAGTTCAGTTTTTTCACGGACTTTCCATTTCCACATCATGAGCGCTTTCAACGAAGAACGGGTTTTGTCAGTTCACCACTGGACCGACACACTGTTTACTTTCACGACCACCCGCGACCCGTCGCTTCGCTTCAGCAACGGCCACTTCACCATGATAGGGCTGCGCGTCAATGACAAGCCCCTGCTGCGCGCCTACAGCATCGTCAGCCCCAACCATGACGAGCATCTGGAGTTTTTGAGCATCAAGGTGCCCGACGGCCCGCTGACTTCGCGCTTGCAGCACATCCAGGTCGGCGACACCGTGATCGTCGGGCGCAAGCCCACCGGCACCTTGCTGATCGACTACCTGCTGCCCGGCAAGCGGCTTTACATGCTGTCCACCGGCACCGGCCTGGCGCCTTTCATGAGCATCATCCGCGACCCGGAGACTTACGAGCGCTTCGAGCAAGTGGTGCTGGTGCACGGCGTGCGGCAGGTCAACGAGCTGGCTTATCAGGACCTGATCGTCAAGCAGTTGCCCCAGCACGAGTTTCTGGGCGAAATGATCGCCAGCCAGTTGCTGTACTACCCCACCGTGACCCGCGAGGCGTACGAGCACACCGGCCGGGTGACCGACCTGATCGAAAACGGCAAGCTGATGGCCGACCTGAAACTGCCCGCGCTCGATCCTTCGGTCGACCGGGTCATGATCTGCGGCAGCCCCGGTATGCTCAAGGACCTCAAGAACATGCTGGAGACGCGCGGTTTCAAGGAAGGCAGCACCGTGCGCCCGGGCGACTTCGTCATCGAGCGCGCCTTCGCTGAACAGTGATGCCGCACTGACCGCCCACACCCTCCCGCTACACCATGTCCACGAGCCCTCGCCGAGCACCCGCCGCACCCGCCAAGAAGGTGGCCGTCAAAGCCGTCAGCGGCAGGGCGGCGGCCAAGCGGCCTGGGCCGCGGGAGCAGGCGGCCCAGACCACCCGTGACAACATCCTGCGGGCTGCCACCAAGGTCTTTGCGCGCTACGGCTATGAAGGCGGCAGCGTCGAGAAAATCTCGCAGGCCGCCAAGTCATTTGACCGCATGATTTACTACTACTTCGGCAGCAAGGAAGGCTTGTTCATCGAAGTGCTGGAAGACATGTACCGGCGCATGAACGATGCCGAGCTCGAACTGGTGCTTGATATTGAGAAGCCGGTGGACTCGCTCAAGGGCGTCATTGATTTCGTGTTGTCTTACTACAGCAAGAACCCCGAGTTCATCACCCTGCTCAACACCGAGAACCTGCATCGCGGCAAGCACATCGTCAAGTCCGAGCGGGCCAGAGACTACTCCTCGCCGGCCATCGCCATCATCCGGCAATTGCTTGAAAGCGGCGCCCGGCAAGGCGTCTTCAGGACGGACATGGTGGCGCGCGACGTCTACCTGCTGATCGCGGCCACCGGCTACTTTTATATTTCAAACCGCCACACGCTGTCGGCCTTTCTGGGTGAAGACCTCAAGGCGCCGCAAGCCATGGCGCACTGGCGCGACTTCATCGTCACCACCGTGCTGCGCACCGTGATGCGCGAGCCAGCCTGAACGGCTGCCGGTCAACTGGCGCGCTGCCCGCGGATCACCCCCACCCGATTTCACTTTCACCACCCCCAAGGACACGCTCATGGCTGAAGCAGTTGCAGACGGAAAATCCGGCAAAGTCGTCATCACCAACATCGGTTTGCTCTTGTCCGGCGACATCGACCGGCCTATTCTGGACGCCGACACCATCGTGGTGCAGGACGGCCTGATCGTGGCCGTGGGCAAGGCCAAGGACTGCGACATGGCCCATGCGCGCACCGTCATTGACGTGCATCAGACCTGCGTGGCGCCCGGCCTGATTGACAGCCACGTGCACCCGGTGTTTGGCGACTGGACGCCTCGCCAGAACCAGCTTGGCTGGATAGATTCGACCATGAACGGCGGCGTCACCACCATGATTTCTGCCGGTGAGGTCCACCTGCCCGGCCGGCCCAAGGACATCGTCGGTCTCAAGGCGCTGGCCATCACGGCGCAGCGCGCCTTTGACAACTTCCGCCCGGGTGGCGTGAAGGTGCTGGCCGGCGCGCCCATCATTGAAAAAGGCATGGTCGAGCAGGACTTCAAGGAACTGGCCGAAGCTGGCGTCAAGCTGCTGGGCGAGGTCGGTCTCGGCTCGGTCAAGGCCGGTTACGAGGCCAAGGAAATGGTCGGCTGGGCCCGCAAGTACGGCATCCAGAGCACCATCCATACGGGCGGCCCGTCCATCCCCGGTTCGGGTCTGATCGACAAGGACGTGGTGCTCGAAGCCGACGCCGACATCATCGGCCACATCAACGGCGGCCACACCTCCTTGTCAGAGCAGCATGTTTGCGAGTTGTGCGAGAAGTCCTCGCGCGCCATCGAGATCGTGCACAACGGCAACGAAAAAGTAGCGATCGCTGCGGCCCAGGCGGCACTGCAACTCAAATGCCCGCACCGCGTGATTCTGGGCACCGACGGCCCCGCCGGCTCGGGCGTTCAGCCGCTGGGCATGCTGCGCATGGTGGCGCTGCTGTCGAGCCTGGGCAACATCCCTGCCGAGCTGACATTTTGTTTTGCCACCGGCAACACGGCGCGTTTGCGCGGTCTCAATTGCGGGCTGATCGAGGTCGGACGCGATGCCGACTTCGTCTTCATGGACCGGGCTCAGCATACCGCCGGACGCGACCTTCTCGACAGCGTGCAGCGTGGCGATATCCCGGGCATTGGCATGGTGATGATTGACGGTCTTGTGCGTTGTGGCCGCAGCCGCAACACCCCGCCCGCTACGGCGATCCCGAGCGTGACAACGCACGGCTAAACAGCCTACCCGGCGGCTACGGCGTTCAGCTTGTCAAGACGCCCGGCATCCGAAATTCTGGCGTGTCTGAAGGCTCTCGAGGTTCCTGCGGTTCTTGAGGGCCTCAAGGATTTCAAGGCCCTCGAAGGGCTTGAAACAATTCAAGGCATCTTGTCGTCTACCGGCGGGGCGCTCGCCTCACGCGGACCGACCATGCCCAGACGGGCCTTGAGAGACTGCGGCTGGCCGGTCAGCAAGGCGGCGTAGCTGGTGGTGTTGGACAAGACCTTTTTCACGTAATCGCGGGTTTCATGAAAGGGCACGTTCTCAGCCCAGATCGCCGCTTCCAGCAGCGGGCCGTTGCGCCAGCTGCGCGGCCGGCTGGGGCCGGCGTTGTAGGCGGCCGCGGCCATTGCCATGGAGCCACCAAAGTCGTCCAGCGCCCGCTTGAGATAGGCCGTACCGATGGTGATGTTGGTGTCGCGGTCATTGATCTGGCTGGCGTTAAAGCCGCTCAGGCCAATGTGGCGGGCGGTCTCGCGCGCGGTGGCCGGCATGATCTGCATCAGGCCCGAGGCGCCCACGCCGGAGCGTGCATCCATCACGAAACGGCTTTCCTGGCGGATCAGACCATAAACATAGGCCGGGTCCAGCCCGATGTCGCGGCTGCGCTTGAGGACGGCGTCGCGAAACGGCGTTGGAAAGCGCTGGGCAAAGTCCATGCCGCCGGGGGTGCGTTCGCTGGTGTTGATGCAGCGGTCCCAGATCGCCCGGTCGCAGGCCAGCTGCGCGGCGGCCAGCAACTCACGCTCGCTCATGCCGCCGGGGGTGGCCAGGTTGGTGGCGTAATTCCATTCGCGCACGCCTTCGCTGCGCAGGCCGATGGCGATGGCATGGGCGGCGCGCTGCAAGCCGGCATTGGTGCGGGCGGCCTCTTTTTCTTCAGCCGTCAGGGCGGCTGGCGGTGCGGGCACGGCCACGCGCTGGCCCAGCTCTTCGAGCGCCAGCTGCTCGTAAAAGCCGCGTACCGAGGCAATGGATTTGAGCAGCGTCAGGCCTTCCGTGCGCTGCGCCGAAACCCCCGCCGAGGTAGCTGGCGCCAGGGCCAGCAACGCGCGCGCCTTCCAGTAAACCCAAGTCGGGTCCTTGCGGGCGTCGCTGCTCATGGCGTTGACGCTGGCCAGCACCAGCGGCCAGCGCGGCTGCGCTCCGGCGCGCAGGGCGGCACGGGTTTTCCAGCCCAGCATGTCGTCGCTCAGGTCGGCGTCTGCCGAGACCTTGTGAAAATGGTCCAGCGCACCAGAGTCCAGGCGCATGGCGCTTTGTTTGCCGATCGCACCCCAGACCCAGTTGCGCTCTTCAGCGCTGAGCTGGAAATCCCATTTTTTGTCGAGCAGCCGGGCTGCGCCGCCTGGGTCGGTGGCGGCGACTTTCACCAGTGCCAGCGTGACGAGTTCCTTGCGCACCCGCGTCAGCGCCAGCTTCTTGTCGACCAGGAATTTCGCGGCATCGGCCTGAATGCTGGCCAGCAGCGGCAGGGACTCGGGCGACACGATGGCGACCGCGTCGCGGGCCGGGCGCGGGCGGTTGGCTTCCATCGACAGCCGCGCCTTGCGCCAGATGTCCAGTGGCGTCAGTTGCCCGGACGCCAGCAGGCGCTCGGCAGCGGCGCGGCAGCCGTCGTCGGCGTCGCGCTGGGCGTACCAGTTTTTCCGGACTTCGTCGGCCAGGCCGCTGGTGGTGGCCGCACCGTTTTTGACATGCTCGATCAGCCAGGCGTAGCAGCGCACCTCCCGGTCGTCGCCCATGCGAAATTGCGGATGCTCGGCAGCGAAAGTGGTCCAGTCGCGGCGCTGGCCCAGCAACAGCAGCCAGTCGTTGCGCAGCCGGTCTTCCTGGTAGGTGCCGGCATAACGCGTCAGGAATGCTTGCACCTCCTGGTCACTGGCGCTGTCAAGGCGGTTGCGCAATTCCCAGTAAGCGGCCCAAGGTTCGAGCAGGTGGCCGCGCAGCTGCGGTAGCAAGGCCGCCAGGCGGGCCTTGTCCCCGCGCTTGAAAGCCTGGCTCATTTCCATCACGGTGTCGTCGGTGCGGCCAGGACCTGTGGGGGCGCTGCCTTGCGCCGTGGCGTGCAAGGCTCCCAAAGTGCTCGTCAGGGCGGCCAGCGCAGCGGCCCTCATAAATTTCGATAGCATCGGGACATTATGGACAAGATCAGCTCCCGCAAAAGTCTCATTGAGCAACGTTTGAATCTGCCGGACCGCCTGAAGCGTGCCGACTTGCTGCAACGTGTCATGCGCATCTGGCTGGTGGGCCGGCCTGACGCGGTGATCGGCGCGTATTGGCCGATCAAGGGTGAGTTTGACCCCTTGCCCGCGCTTTACCGCTGGCAGGAAGACGCGATGCTCGGGGAGCTGTTCGAGTCGGCCGCGCCGCGCGAGCCCGACGGCGGTGCACAAATCGTCACCGAAAGCCTGGCCAACCGCTCGCCGCGAAAAATCGGCCTGCCGGTGGTCGACAAGGTCCACAAGACCCTGACCTTTCATGCCTGGTACCCGGGTTGCCCGATGGAAGAAGACGCCTACGGCATCCCCAAGCCCAAGGACACCGAGGTGATCGTGCCCACCTTGCTGTTCGTGCCCTGCGTGGGGTACGGGCCGGGCGGCTACCGGCTGGGCTACGGCGGCGGTTTTTACGACCGCACGCTCGCCACTCTGCAACCCAAGCCAGTGACCGTCGGCCTGGGCTACAGCCACGGCTGGCTGCCCGATTTGCAGCCCGAGCCACACGACGTGCCGCTGGACGCCCTGCTCAACGACGAGGGCGTGGTCTGGGCCGGCTGAGGTAGCTTGTACCTGACTTGATCAAGGGGCTGGAATCCATCGCCGCTTGCTTTTGCTGCGGGGGTTGAAGATGGATCCCCGCATTCGCGAGGATGACGGAAAAAGGGCATCGTCATTCTTGCGCAGCCTGCCCTTGACCAGATCGGGGGGCAGGAATCCATCCCCGGCTGCACTTGCTGCGGGGGTTGAAGATGGATCCCCGCATTCGCGAGGATGACGGAAAAAGGGCATCGTCATTCCTGCGCAGCCTGCCCTTGACCAGATCGGGGGGCAGGAATCCATCCCCCGCCGCGCCCGCTTCTTGCGCGCTTCAGTCCATGTGATCCACCGTGTCCGGGTCAGGCATGTCGCCAATCGCTTCACGGGTCAGGCGGGCTTGTTCCAGCAGCCACTCGCAAAAAATCTTGACCTCTGGCCGTTCGGCGCTGCGCGGGCCGACGATCAGCCAGTAGGCCATCGGCGAGTCCATGCGCAGTTGTGGCAGCACTTCGACCAGGTCGCCCGAAGCCAGGCTTTCAGCGATCAGGGGCAGGCGGGCGAGCACCAGGCCCTGGCCGCTGAGCGCGGCCTGCACCATCTGGTAGGCGTAGTTGAAGTACATCCAGCGCTTGGCCTCCAGCCTGGGCTGGCCCTGGGCGCTGAGCCAGCGGCGCCAGCTCAGCCATTCGAGGTGGCGCGCGTCGCCGGCTTCAATCAGGGCGTACTGCGCGAGGTCTTGCGGCGTCTTCAGCGGCGGCCCGCTTTTGAGCAGCCAGGGGCTGGCCACCGGCGTGAGCTGCTCGCCAAAGAGGCGAATTGCGTGCGCGGGCTTGTTGGCGGCCGGTCCGTAGCGCAGCGCGATGTCCAGGTCCGACACCGCCAGGTCCACGGTGTTGTCCGACGCGTCGATGCGGATGTCCATTTCGGGTTTGTCGCGCTGAAAGGCTTCGAGCCGCGGAATCAGCCACATCGACGCGAGGGAGGCGAAGGTGGTGAGCGCCACGCTGGGCCGGCCGCGGCTTTGACGCAGCTCACGCACGGCGCTGTCGATGCGCTGCAAGGACGGCGTGACCGCCCGCAGCAGGGTCGCGCCGGCGCTGGTGAGTTCGACGACCCGGGTGTGCCGGTGAAACAGGCTCATGCCCACCTCGTCTTCAAGTGACTGGATCTGCCGGCTGACGGCCGACTGGGTCAAGGCCATTTCTTCCGAGGCGGCCCGAAAGTTCAGGTGCCGCGCCACGGCCTCGAAAGCGCGCAGCTGACCGGCACCGATGGGCCGTGAACGCAAGACGGGTAGAGGTGTCGCCATGAAAAACTCCCTTCAAATCTCTGATTGATGTTTTATGAACATGAATGGGAGCTCGCCCTTTCATTGGACTTGATGTCAAAGCGACGTAATCATGGGGCAAATTCGAGCTGTTTTCGAATTTATTTAATTGAAAGGGGTTAACCATGGGTGATTTTTCAAGGTACTTGAAAGCTGGTTTGAAGTGGGTCAATTCATGCGCTAAAGGGCATGATTTGAGCGCTTGCCGGCGGTTTGACAGCGTTCCGGCCGGGCAGGCGCTGAGCCTGCGTGCGCGCCAGGCCGGCGTGCTGCGCAGCACCAGCGTGCGCTTGTGGCTGACTTTTTCGTCGGCCGCCGACGATGCCTCGGTGCGCGGCGGCGATCACTTTCTGGAACCTGGCCAGGGCCTGGCGCTGACGGCTGGTCAGGCGGTGGTGCTGCAAGCCTGGTTGGCGGGGGTGGCCGCTTCCTTTGCCTGGGAGCCTGCACACAGCGCCCGGCCCCGGCGCGCAGGCCTGCGGCAAAGCGGGACGAACGCAGGCATGGCCTCGGGCAAGGAGTTTCGAATAGCGTAATGAATTACGCAATGTAGAATTCTTCATTCAAAAAACCGTCTTGAAAATCCCCCGAAGCCCGCACTGCGCCGGCCCGGTTCAGCGCCCCCATCCGGAGACCCCATGTCCAAAGCCTTCGCCTCCCAGTCCGACCTTGCCGACAAGAAAATCACCTTCGAGCAGCTCAGCGCGCATTGCTGGGCCTACACGGCCGAGGGCGATCCGAACTCCGGGGTGATCATCGGCGACAAGTTCATTTTGGTCAGCGATGCCACCGCCACCCCGGCCATGGCGCAAGACCTGATCGCCCGCATCCGCAGCGTCAGCGACAAGCCGATCAAGTACGTGCTGCTGACCCATTACCACGCAGTGCGCGTGCTGGGCGCGAGCGCTTTTGCGGCCGAGGGGGCCAGCGAGATCATCGCGAGCCAGGGCACTTACGAGCTGATCGTCGAGCGCGGCGCGCAAGACATGCAAAGCGAGATGGAGCGTTTTCCGCGCCTGTTTCGCAACGCCGAGAGCGTGCCCGGCCTGACATGGCCGACCATGGTGATAGGCGGCGGCGACCCGACCCAAGGCGAGTTGCCCGGCAAGCTCAGGCTGGACCTTGGCGGCGTGACCGTGGAAATCTGGCATCCGGGCCCGGGCCACACCCGCGGCGACACCATCGCCTGGGTGGCGGCTGAAAAAGTGCTGTTCTCGGGCGATCTGGTCGAGTACGAAGCTGGCGTCTACACCGGCGACGCGCAATTGGCCGAATGGCCGGCCACGCTGGAGGCGCTGCGTGCGCTGGGCGCCGAGGCCATCGTGCCCGGCCGCGGCGAAGCCATGCAGGGACAGGCCGATGTGAACAAGGCCATCGATTACACGCAGCGCTGGGTGCAGACGCTGTTTCGCTGCGGGCAGGAAGCCGCCGCACGCAAGCTTGACCTCAAGGCCGCCATGGCGCACACCCGCAGCGTCATGGACCCGATCTTTGGCCATGTCTTCATCTACGAGCATTGCCTGCCGTTTGACGTCAGCCGGGCTTATGACGAAGCCAGCGGCATCAAGAACCCGCGCATCTGGACTGCAGAGCGCGACAAGGAAATGTGGGCTGCGCTGCAAGCCTGATCCGGCTGGCTGCGGCCGGCTACGCCCGGCTGTAGGTTTGCACTGACGTTCAGCGTTTGGCACCGCCTACACCCGAGCTGCGGCGACGAAGGCACGCTGGTGATGTAGAGCCTAGATGGCTCGTCGCGCTCGGGTTTGGCCTTGATCCTGCCGCGTTGCTGGCGGGCCTGATGCGAGCCTCGATTGCAGGAGTCCTATGTGAACAGCAAATCCAGCCCCCGGCTGTCCAGTGCGGCATCCGCGGCCGCGCCCCTTCAGGGTGCGCCGCAAGCGCACAGTCTGCGGTCACCGCCCACAAGCGAGGGCGGCAAAGACGCGCCCGGACAACATGCCCACAATTACCAACGCAGTATCCAGTCCTATCTCGAACAGGCCGACCGGAAAGCCAGCGAAACGGATCTGCGCGACGGCCGTGGTCCGGGCCGGACGCGAGACCCGGCCAGTCTGAACGGGGTCGGTCCGACCCGCAAAGGTCACCGCTGAACTCTTTCGAACCGGCTGATGCAGGTCTGGCTTCGGCTCTTGCATCAGCAAGCAAGGTCAAAAAAACTTGAAAGCCCGGCAGACTCAGGCTCGCCAAATCCAATCGCCGGCAAGCTCAAAAAAAAGTTAACTTGTTCCAGCCGCCCATGAGGCTCAAGGATGGCGCAGCACCGCCTGCAAGTCCTGCTCATAGCCCTGTAGCTTGCTCAGTGCCTTCTGGCGCTGCGCCGGGCTGGTGCTGTTGTGCAGATCGGCGAAGGTCTGGCAGTTTTTCTCGCGAAGTGTCTGGGCGTAATCGCGGTAGCGTGCATCCGGCGACTGGCTCAGGCGGGTCACCAGCCATTGCAGCGCCATCCCGGAGCCTGGGCTGGTCGCGGCGCCTTTGGGCATGTCGGGTGCGGCAGCAGCCTTGAACACCGCGCCCCCGGACGGTAGCGGGGCCAGCGATTGCAAGGCCTGCAACACGTCCTGCTGTCGCCGCAGCCGCTCGGCATAAGCACGCTCGGGCTCAAAGCCGGACTGCTCGAGCCGCACTTGCAGCAGCGCCTCTTGCCGGGGCTCGAGTTTTCCGTAAAGCATTTCGGCGCGCGAGACGAACTGCGCCAGCCGTTTATCGCTCAGATGGCGCGCCGATCCGCTCAGGTAATCGTTGCGGTATTTGGCGTTGCTCTTGGCAAATCGCTTCTCGAGATGCGCGAGCTGCGAGCGGTCCAGCGTCGCCAGAACCGCCATGTGGGCGGGGGCGCCGGGCGCCTGGGCCAGTGCGATCATGCCCTCCACCGAAGCCTGCAAGCGATCCTGCACTTCAGCGTACAACTCGCAGGCCTGGCTGGCGGTCACCGGCTCTGGGATGCTGCGCTGTATTTTTTGCAGGCTTTCCAGATACGCTGGCAACTGGGTGCGCCGGTGCCACTGATGCACCTCGGCCAGCGCGGCTTTCATGGCCGGACCTTGCTGATCGTTGAAGTCAAGGTAGTCGTCCAGATACCAGTAGGCCGCCAGCGGCGCCTGGTTGTAGGCCAGCCGGATCGTGCTGCAGCCTTGCAGCGCAAGTGCGAGCCAGGCCAGGCTGATAATCCCCAGCAGGTTTTTAATCCATCGCAAGCAGGCAGGGAAGTTCATGGCAATTCCGTTAGATGTCGTCATCATGGCCGCCGGCAAGGGCACACGAATGAAAAGTGCATTGCCCAAAGTGTTGCACCGATTGGGCGGGCGTGCACTGCTGGCGCATGTGATCGACTGCGCCGCGCAGTTATCGGCGCGCCAGGCGGTGGTCATCACCGGTCACGGCGCCGAGCAGGTCGAGGCGGCATTGTCGGGCTCAGCCTTGTCGCTGGCCTTGCAGTTTGTGCGCCAGGAGCCGCAGCTCGGCACCGGCCACGCGGTTCAGCAAGCCATGCCCAGACTCACTGACGACGGCGTCACCCTGGTCCTGTCGGGCGACGTGCCGCTGACCGAGGCCAGCACCTTGCAGGCCTTGCTGGCCTTGTGTGGCGGCCGGCAACTCGCCCTGCTCACGCTGGCCCTGCCGGACCCTTCAGGTTACGGCCGCATCGTACGCGCCGCGCCCGGGGGGGGCGTCCGCTCCATCGTCGAGCACAAGGACGCCAGCGAAGCTGAACGGCAAATCAAGGAGATTTACAGCGGCATCATGGCCGTGCCGACGCGGCTGCTGCGCGCCTGGCTCGGTCGGCTGGATAAGCAGAACGCCCAGGGCGAGTACTACCTGACCGACATCGTCAAGTTCGCAGTGGCCGACGGCCTGGCCGTGGCCGCCCACCAGATCAGCGACGCCGCGCAGGTCGCCGGCGTCAACAGCCCCGTGCAGCTCGCCGAACTCGAGCGTGTCTACCAGTTGCGCCGGGCCCATGCGCTGATGGAAGCCGGCACACGCCTGGCCGACCCGGCCCGCCTTGACCTGCGCGGCCGCCTGGATTGCGGGCGCGATGTCGAGATCGATGTGAACTGCATTTTTGAAGGCGATGTGAGCCTGGGCGACGGCGTGCGCGTGGGCGCGAACTGCGTGATTGCCAATGCCCGCATTGCCGCGGGTGCGGTCATCCACCCCTTCACCCACATCGACGGCGAAAAGCTTGGCGTCGAGGTCGGCGAAGGCGCGCTGGTCGGGCCATTTGCGCGCCTGCGGCCGGGGGCGCGCCTGGGCGCCGAAGTTCATATCGGCAACTTTGTCGAGGTCAAAAACGCAAGTCTTGCCAAGGGCGCCAAGGCCAACCACCTCGCCTATCTGGGCGATGCCACGGTCGGCGAGCGCGTGAACTTCGGCGCCGGGAGCATCACGGCCAACTACGACGGCGCGAACAAGCACCGCACCGTCATCGAGGCCGATGTTCACGTGGGCAGCAACTGCGTGCTGGTCGCACCCATCACCCTGGGCGCCGGTGGCACCGTAGGCGGCGGCTCAACGCTGACGAAAAACGCGCCAGCGGGCGCCTTGAGCGTGGCCCGCGGCAAACAGGTCAGCATCGCCAACTGGACGCGGCCGGTGAAAAAGAGCGGGAACTGAGGTGTCTGCCTTCCGGCCGGTTTTCGATTGAAAACGGGAAGCTCCCAAGATAGGGTCATTCATGGTTATCGGCAGCATCGAGCTTGCTTTGGTGGTCTCCTGGAAACAGTCGAAAGCCTTTTTCTAACAAAGAATGAATCATCAATATTTCATCGGTCACCGACCACCGGACTTCCCGATGTGGAAGGGGTTCAGCTTCCTCGATGCCAACAAAGGCAAGGACTTCTCCACAGGGAGTTCCTCAATGTTGAATTATCTTGACGACAAGGTTTTCAACGAATATGCATCACTCTTCTTTCTAAGAAGAAAAATGATGGACGAGGGGAGTGCAGGGGACACCCTGACCCTCTGCCAGCGTAGGAGATTTGTCTTGAACAGGCCGATGGGCCGGCAGTCGACCAATCAGGAATGGGCTTTGGTGCTAAGCCTCTCTGAGGTTGCAGGACTTGATCTCGGCAATCAATTGCTGCCTCTGCCCGGGCGCTCCTACTTAATCGGCTCCGGGGTGACCCTCCCGAAAGGGCTCTTGATGCAATATGCCGAGGCTCATTTCCTCAGGGATATCTTGAGATTTACGTCGGTACTGGTTGACGCGGAAATACTGACCGATCGGGATGCGCTTGCCTTTCTGTTTCAAAAATACCTCATCCCCGCACCTTCCTGCGGAAGTTTCCGGCTGGAGTGTTTCCTACCAATTCTCGCAACGCTGGAACTGGCGGCAAGCGCCTTCTGGAGCGACGGGTATAAGGCTTATCAGGACAACTACCAGAGTCGCGTGTGCGGTTTTTTACTGGAACGGCTGAATAGTTTTCTGCTGCTCAGATACCTGATCGACCACGGGGAAAATATCAAGCACTCGACAGGCTCGACCACCATTGTTTCAGACAGTCTCCATATTCCCGTCGGCTCGGTACCCAAGTCCTGAGTGATGCAGGACCGCTGGCGCAAGCGCCTTGCTGCGAAGGTCACCTTCTCAGGACCCTTGGGCTTGAGAATTCAGCCCCACCCGCTGCCGTCATTCGCGCAGGCAGCACGACGGCACCAAATCCTGTAAGCGCTTGTGCAGTTGGATCCTCGCCCTTGATCAGGTAAAGGTCAGGGTTCGCGCGCTTGAAGGCTGTTGCAAGCGACGGCGAAGGCGGACCGGCAGATTCAGTGAGCAGGGGCGCCTCATTCAGATCGAAGATTCGTCCCTAGCCTCATCGCTCAAGTGCTGCACGTCACCCCAGCCGATCAGCGAAAAGCCCTCGGGCGACCAGAGCAGGCGGTTGATGGCGGAGTTGCCCAGCGCCCAGGTGCGTGCGGCTTGCAGGTCCAGACGGGTGGCGGCGCGGTAAAGCACATCCAGCACGCCGCCGTGGCCGACCACGGCGATCAGCTCGCCTGGATGCCGGGCTGCCAGCCGCGCCACGGTGCTGACCACCCGCTCCCGCAGAACCAGCAGTGACTCGC
>CAJAOB010000496.1 GCA_903941205.1 uncultured Burkholderiales bacterium
ATCTCCTCTTATGTTGGCGAGAACAAAGAGTTTGAGCGGCAGTATCTTGCTGGTGAGCTTGAAGTTGAATTCTGCCCCCAAGGCACATTGGCTGAGCGTATGCGTGCAGGCGGTGCGGGCATCCCCGGCTTTTATACAAAGACCGGCGTTGGCACTTTGGTTGCCGAAGGCAAGGAAGTGAAAGAGTTTGGCGGCGAGGAATATATTCTCGAACGCGGGATATTTGCGGACCTTTCCATCATCAAGGCATGGAAGGCCGATGAAAGTGGGAACCTCGTCTTCCGCAAAACGGCGCGTAATTTCAATCTGCCGGCCGCGACCTGCGGCAAAATCTGCGTGGTCGAAGTGGAGGAGATTGTGCCCGTGGGAAGCCTTGACCCGGACTGCATCCATTTGCCGGGCGTTTATGTGCAGCGCATGATCGTCGGCGCGCCTTATGACAAAAAGATCGAGTTCAGGACCGTGCGTGAAAGGGAGGCTTCGCTATGAGCTGGACCCGTGACGACATGGCCGCGCGCGCCGCACAGGAACTGCGCGACGGATATTATGTAAACCTTGGCATTGGCATTCCGACCCTTGTGGCAAACCATATCCCGCCGGGCGTTGAAGTAACGCTACAGTCCGAAAACGGCATGTTGGGCATTGGGCCCTTCCCCTTTGCCGGCGAAGAAGATGCCGACCTTATCAATGCAGGCAAACAGACCATTAGCGAGTTGCCGCAGACGGCCTATTTCGACAGTGCCGCCAGCTTTGCGATGATCCGCGGCGGGCATATCGACCTGACCGTATTGGGCGCGATGGAAGTCGCGCAAAATGGCGACATCGCCAACTGGATGATCCCGGGCAAGATGATTAAGGGCATGGGTGGGGCCATGGACTTGGTGGCGGGCGTGAAGAAGATCATCGTGGTCATGGAGCATAATGCCAAGGATGGGTCGCCGAAATTCATTCCCGCCTGCACTTTGCCGTTAACAGGCAAGAATGTCGTTGATATGATTATCACAGATCTCGCCGTGTTTCAGCGGTCGGACACATCGGCGTTCAAGCTGATTGAAGTCGCACCGGGCGTTTCGGTCGATGACATTAAGGCAAAAACAACAGCGCATTTTGAGGTTGCAGTCTAATTACGAAAATGCAGCGGACTGTATCAGCCTTGATCGTGGCCGCATTGTTGGGGCTAACTGGCCTATATGCCACGCGCTCCGCGCCTGATGACAGTCAGGTCGTTGCTATATTGCGCAAATTCATAAAGACCAATGCCAACCAGCCCGACCAGCCCAATGAATGGCACGGACGGATCGATTACGCGAAGCTTGATCAGCAATTTGCCGCTATGGCGCAGCGGTCAGAAATGGCTGGTCTTGCCGTAGCTATCGTCGAGGATGGGGAGCTGCGTTTCGTCCGTGGCTATGGCGTGGTCGACCGGAATACCAATGTGCCGGTGACATTGGATACGGTGTTTCGGTGGGCATCGGTGTCAAAAACCGTGGCTGGTATGTTGGCCGCGACCTTGTCAAACGAAGGCTTGGTTGATCTGGAGCGGCCAGTCGCGCGATGGAACACCTCGCTGCGTTTGCCCGAAGGCGCAGAAGCACGGTTAAGTTTTGAACAATTGCTGTCGCAGCAAACTGGGCTCACCAAAAACGCCTTTGACGAGCGGCTTGAGGACGGAGGCGACCCCCGTGTGCTGCGGAGCGACCTGGTCAGCGCGCCGCTGCAGTGCGAGCCAGGGTCGTGTCATAGCTACCAAAACATCGCTTTTGATGCCGCCAGCGAAATTTTGGCGCAGGCGGCACAGCGATCATACCCGAATGCGGTAAGCGAACGTCTCTTTTTACCGCTAGGTATGAAAAGCGCCAATTATGGCATGTCCGGGTTGACGGGCGCGAAAGATTGGGCCCGCCCGCACAATGGCCGAACGGTCCGCTCATTGAACGACAGCTATTGGCGTGTGCCAGCGGCCGCAGGCGCGGAAAGCAATATCGTCGATTTCTCGCGCTGGCTTCTGGCGGCAATGGGCGAGCGTCCGGATGTCTTGCCTGAATCGGTGTTGCGTATTGCCCAATCGCCGCGCGTAAACACCGCGCCAATCTATGGCGGCGCAT
>CAJAOB010000497.1 GCA_903941205.1 uncultured Burkholderiales bacterium
CCAATCGGGGTTTGTAAATAAAGGGAACGACGGCGCACATAACTTCATACTTCTCGAAGGAAAATCCTGGTACAAATGGGGCATGTTTGCGTATCTCTTGATGCCCGGGTCCGGGCAAAAGATTAATAAATTAATCGGGGAAAACGCCCATCATGAAATACCGATCGATGACCTGATTTCCACATTGATCAGGGAAGACAAAGTGAAAGCCAAGATTGTCTTTCCCTATCTTGTTGGATTGACCGAGTTTCCAACAACCATGCACGACAGGCGTTTCAATAGAGACAATAAAATGCAAAGAGATCTGGTAAACCTCTTTGTGCACAACGGAAACAGGGGGAAACTAATCGCAAGCGCCTACAGCAACTTGCAAAACGCTAATTTTAATGAATCCGCCTTTATCTACTCTCAACTCATTTATCAAACGGTCGCACCAGCCCGGTAAACCCAAAGCCGATGGATCCTCTCCCTGATTCGCCTGTTTGTGCAGTTCAGGCGAGAGTGGCCTTCACCTGTCAGTTCGTTGAAGCGTGGTTTGAGTCCCCGGGCAACAACAGCGTGGCTGGCACTGGCCTGACAAGGGCGCCTGAACGCAAATGCCAAAACCAGGCCGGTCAGCGGCTAGATTTTTTAATTAAAGGCAGAGCGTTCTGCGCCCACATGTTTTGAGCGAACTTGCCGGCAGTTCTGATCTGGTTTCGGGTTGCCAAATATATCGTTGGAGCTTTCAAGGCACAAACCCAGGCCGAGGCTTTTTGCCAGTACCAGGCACACGGTAAGTCTCTAGCCAGCGTCGGCTTTAACTTTGTCTTCGCGACGGCATTTGAACCGAGTTCATTCGTAACAAAAAAACCGATCCAAAAGATGACAGTTTTTGGGTTTTGCGCCTTGAACAGGCAAGCCCTTCAAGGCGGCGCCGGCACGCGGTGGTTCCAGTAACGCAACGCGATTTCGCGCTGACAGGTCCATTCAGTCGGGCGTGCACTGCGCCAGCCGGCTGCGCCGCAGGCGGGCGATTGCAGCACCTGAATTTCGCGCTCCCGGTAACGCGCCATCACCGCGGGGGCAGGATGGGCGTAGCGGTTGCGGTAACCCGCCTGAGCCAGCGCTACGCGCGGCTGCACGGCGTCCAAAAAACTGCCGCTTGACGAGGTCTTGCTGCCATGGTGCGGCATCAGCAAGAAGTCAGCGCTGATCGGCCCTGCGCGCAAGATCGACTGCTCCTGCAACACCTCGATATCACCAACCAGCAGCGCCCGCACGGGTTTGTCGCCCGCCTGCCGCGCCGCCGCCGAAATGCGCAGCACGCAGCTCATGGCATTTGATTTGGGCGGCAGTTCAAAGTCGGTCGCGGCCGGATGCAGTATTTCGAAATCAACGCCGTCCCATTGCCAACGCTGGCCGGCCGTGCAGCGGGTGGCCGGTCGCAAGGACTGCAGTTCGTGGCTGTCTTCGAGCGAGCTCAGCAAGCCGGCTTGCGGCTGCATCGCAAGCACTGCGGCCGCGCCACCCACATGGTCGGCGTCGCGGTGGCTGAGCACCAGCAGATCCAGCCGTTCGTCCAGCGCGCGCAACAGCGGCACCAACACCCGTTCGCCGGCGTCGCTGTCTCGGGAAAAGCGCGGCCCGGCGTCGTACAGCAGCGCGTGTCCGGCGGTGCGCACCAGCACCGCATTGCCCTGGCCAATGTCCGGGGCCAGCAATTCGAAATCTCCGGGCAAGGGACGCGGCGGCAGCCACAGCAGAACCGGCAGCAGCAAGGGCACGCCCAGCACCCGCCAGTGCCAGGGCAGGCGCATCACCAGCAACAAGCCGCCTGCCAGGCCCGCAGCCCCGCACCACCAGGGCGAAGCCGCCCGGCTGATCGTCGCCATGGGCCACTGCGCCAGCAGTTGCAACATGGCAGCCAGCGCGCCGGTCAGCCAAGCTGCAGCATCCCACAGCGGCGCCCATAAAACGCCCAGCAAGGCCAGCGGGGTGACCAGCAAAGTGACCCAGGGAATCGCCACGGCATTGGCCAACAATCCGACCAGCGAGACCTGGTTGAACAGCAGCAGCGTGAGCGGCGTGAGTGCCAGCGTGATGACCCACTGCTCGCGAAGCATCTGGCCGGCCCGCCGGCCAAGCGCCATCAAAGGCGGCGCCAGTTGCAAGAGCGCGCCTGATAGGCCAACGCGCACAAACTCAGCGCTATCAGGCTGCTCGGTAGCGGCGGGGAGCCGGCCTGGGTCGGTTGCGAACAGCACGCCGACGGCCACAAAGGACAACCAGAAGCCCGCCTGCAGCAAGGCCCAGGGATCGAAGGCGACAACCGCCGCCATGGCCAGCAGCCACACATGGGGCCAGGCCCATTGACGCCCGCTCTGGCGCAGCAAGACGACGACAGTCAGCATCCAGACCGTGCGCTGAGCTGGCAAGCCCCAGCCGGCAAACAGCGCATAAGCAGCGGCCAGCGCCAGGCCGCCCGAGGCTGCCACGCTGCTGGCGGGCAAGGCCAGGCACAAGCGTGGCGACAGCAGCGCCGAGCGCCGCCACAGCCAGCCCAGAACGCGCGAGGCCAGCCAGGCAAACAGCGTGATGTGCAGCCCCGAAATACTCATCAGATGCGCCACGCCCGTGGCGCGAAAAACATCCCAGTCGGCCCGCTCGATGGCGTTTTGGTCACCCACCACCAGCGCAGCCAGCACGCCGGCGAGTTGCCGGCTCGGTACGCGCTCGAATATCGCCTCGCGCACGCTCTGCCGGGCGCGCTCGACGCCGTAGCGCAAACCCGCCCAGGCGGGATCCGCCAGTTTTTGCGGCGGGGCGTCACGCACGCCGGCGCGCACCGAGCCTGTGGCTTGCAGACCCTGCTCCCACAGCCAGAGTTCGAAGTCAAAGCCATGCGGGTTGCTGCTGCCGTGGGGCGCCTTGAGCCGCACGGTCATTTGCCAGCGCTCACCGGCGCGCATCGGCTGCGGCTGGCGCTGAAGCTGCACAAGGTTTGCGGTCTGGTCGACGAGTTCCTTGGCGGCTTCTTCCGCTGCGGCCTCGAAAGCCGCTTTATCCGCGCCTGTTTCAGCCGCAGATTCGGCAGGCATTGGGGCAGCCGGACGTGGCGCCATGAACGCGCCCGCATACCAGCCCAGGTAAATCTGCGGCGGCAAAGTGACAGCCTCGCCGCCAGCCTGCGCTTTCTCGACAAGCAGGCGAAAACGCAGCGCGTCTTCAGCCGGCTGGGGCATGGCCACGACGGTGCCAACGACGCTGATGTCGCGGCCTTCCAGCGCGGGATTCAGTGCCTGTGCCTGAAATGCTGCGCCACGCCAGCCGGTCAGACCAAAACCCAGCGCGAGCCCGGCCGCGAGCCATGCGATAGCGCGCAGCAGCGGCACGCCTCCAGTAACGCTGCGCGTTTCAAGCCAGGCAAGCGCCAGACCCAGCCCGAACAAGCCCAAGGCCGCAGCGACACAAGCACCATAAAAAGCCGGTGACGCGAGACTGGCTTGCTGCAACTGGCAGGCGGTGCCCAGAATCAGGCCCACCAGGGGCCCGAGTGGCGTGACGGGCTGGACGCGCGCGCCGGCGGTCAGGTGGGCTGTGCGTGGCAAGGATTTGCGAAACATGGAGCAGTCAACAAAAACTAGACCTGTCGAACATTTAAAGGGGCTTTCAAGACGGCTGGATGCCTGAGCCGGAACCGTCAAGGCCTGAGGGCCAGATGTTTCAAGGAATTTGGCGCGAGTCTTGCTTTGCTCTCATGCGCGAGTACCCGGCGCTTCGCAGGCTAGGATACCGGCATCCGGAGTTCCATTGGTACTTGTTTTGTACTTGTTCTGTACTTGCTTGGTACTCATGAAGGCCGGCACGGCGCCCGGCCGGCGCTGCCAACCTCATTCATCACGAAAAAAGCGAGCTCCCTTGTCCATTCACGTTGCCCTGAGTCACATCACTCACTACCAATATGACCGGCTGGTCAAGCTGGGCCCGCAGGTGGTCCGCCTGCGGCCGGCGCCGCACAGCCGCACCAAGGTGCTGTCTTACTCGCTGAACATCGAGCCAGCGGGTCACTTTATCAACTGGCAGCAGGACCCGTTCGCCAACTACCAGGCACGGCTGGTTTTTCCGGAGGCCGCGCGGGAGTTCAAGGTCACGGTCGATCTGGTTGTCGAGATGGCGGTGTTCAATCCGTTTGACTTTTTCCTGGAGCCGCAGGCCGAGGAGTTTCCGTTCAAGTACAGCGCCTCGCAAGCCGAGGAACTCGCGCCCTACCTGGTGGCCCAGCCGGCAACGCCGCTGCTGCAGAAATACATCGCCTCGGTCGAGCTCAAGCCGCGCCGCACCATCGACTTTCTGGTCGATGTGAACCAGAAACTGCAAGCGGCGATCAAGTACGCGATCCGCATGGAGCCGGGTGTGCAAACGCCCGAGGAAACGCTGGCGCTGGCTTCGGGCTCGTGCCGGGACACGGGCTGGCTGATGGTGCAACTGTTTCGCCATCTCGGGCTGGCTGCACGCTTTGTCTCGGGCTACCTGATTCAGCTGAAAGCCGACGTCAAGTCACTCGACGGCCCCAGCGGCGCCGAGGCCGATTTCACCGATCTGCACGCCTGGTGCGAGGTGTTTTTACCGGGCGCCGGCTGGGTCGGGCTGGACCCGACTTCGGGCCTGATGGCCGGCGAAGGCCATATTCCGCTGGCCTGCACGCCCGAGCCTTCGAGCGCCGCGCCCGTTGAAGGCGGCGTGGACGAATGCGAGGTCGAGTTCTCGCACCACATGGGCGTGCAGCGCATCTACGAGTCGCCGCGCGTGACCCAGCCCTACACCGAAGAACAATGGGCCCAGGTCCTGGCGCTGGGCGAGCAGGTGGACCGCGACCTGATCGCCGGCGACGTGCGCCTGACCATGGGCGGCGAACCCACCTTTGTCGCCACCCAGGACCGCGATGCCGCCGAATGGAACATCGACGCGCTCGGCCCCACCAAGCGCGGCTACGCCACCGAGCTGGTGCAAAAGTTGCGGGCCGAATACGGCGAAGGCGGTTTTCTGCACTTTGGCCAAGGCAAGTGGTACCCGGGCGAGCAGTTGCCGCGCTGGGCGCTGAGCATTTTCTGGCGCAAGGACGGCCAGCCGGTGTGGCAAAACCCGGCGCTGTTTGCCGACGAACGCCAGATCGGCAGGGCCGGGCAATACACCAGCGCAGACGCAGACCGCTTCACGACAACGCTGGCATCCAAGCTCGGCCTGAGTCCGCGCTTCATCACGCCCGGCTACGAAGACACCTGGTATTACCTGTGGCGCGAGCGCCGCCTGCCCGTCAACGTGGACCCGTTTGACGCCAAGCTTGACGAGCCCATGGAGCGCGAACGCTTGCGCCGCGTTTTCATGCAGGGCCTGGACGCAGTGATCGGCTACGTGCTGCCACTGAAGGCCCGCGAAGCTGCTGCTGCGGCCAGCGCCCCGCGCTGGACCACCGGTCCCTGGTTTTTCCGCGACGAGCGCATGTACCTCATGCCGGGCGACTCGCCCATGGGCTACCGCTTGCCGCTGGACTCGGTGCCTTGGGTCTCCAAGACCGACTTCCCCTACCTGATCGAGACCGACCCGTTTGCGCCCCGGCAGGCGCTGCCTGACGCGGCCGCTCTGGCCGCGCGCTACGCCCAGAACCTTCCGGACAATCCGCCGGACGGCCCTCAACAGGCTGCGCCCGCGTTGAGCAACACCGGCCGCATGGCTGCCGCGCCGGCTGCATCGGCTGCTTCGTCCACCTCCATCACGCCCGCGCCCCAGCACAACAGCGCCACCATGCTGGCCCAGTACATGGCCCGCCTGACGCGGCCGGCCGCCCCGACGGTAGCTGCGCTGATCGCGCAGTTCCGGCCCTCTACGACCTCTACGACGTCAACCACGTCTAGCGCTTCCGCAGAAGCCACCAGCAGATCCTTGCCCGCGGCTTCCAACCCGCAAGCGGCCAAGGGCTCCGCCAACGAAAACGGCCAGCCGGCTTCGTCCCAAGCGCTGCAAGCTGCGCCCGCGCCGCAAGCCAAAGAGGCGCAGCCAAAGACACCGGCAGCGCAGGCCGATGCCTTGCGGCAGCCGCTGACGAACGAATCAGCCGCCTGGCTGACCCGTACGGCGCTGTGTGTGGAAGTTCGCAACCCGGAGCGCGCCAACGGCCCCAAAGCCGGCGACAAGGCCAGGGCCGACCCGGACAAAATCAAGGGTCAGGGCGAAACCGGCGCCATTTACATCTTCATGCCGCCACTTGAGCGCCTCGAAGACTATCTCGAGCTGCTGGCCGCGGTCGAAGCCACGGCCGAATCGCTGGGCGTGCAGATCGTGCTCGAAGGCTATCCGCCGCCGCGCGACCCGCGCCTGAAAATGCTGCAAGTCACGCCCGACCCGGGCGTGATCGAAGTCAACATCCATCCGGCCTACCACTGGGGCGAGCTGGTTGAGCACACCGAGTTCTTGTACAAGATCGCGCACGAAACCCGTTTGTCGGCCGAAAAGTTCATGAACGACGGTCGCCACACCGGCACCGGCGGCGGCAACCACTTTGTGCTGGGCGGCGCCACGCCAGCGGACAGCCCGTTCTTGCGCAAGCCCGAGCTGCTGAGCAGCCTGATCGCCTATTGGCACAACCACCCGTCGCTGAGCTACTTGTTCTCGGGCATGTTCATCGGCCCGACCAGCCAGGCGCCGCGCGTCGACGAAGCGCGCAACGACCAACTCTACGAGCTGGAAATCGCCCTGCGCGAGATCGAAAGCAACCGCGCCAAGTACGGCGCCGACATGCCGCCCTGGATCGTGGACCGCACGCTGCGCAACATTCTGGTTGACGTGACCGGCAACACGCACCGCAGCGAGTTCTGCATCGACAAGATGTACTCGCCCGACTCGTCCACCGGTCGCCTGGGTCTGCTGGAATTGCGCGCCTTTGAAATGCCGCCGCATGCGCGCATGAGCATTGCCCAGCAGCTGCTGCTGCGGGCGCTGGTCGCGCGCTTCTGGAAAAACCCCGGCCACCACAAGCTCACGCGCTGGGGCACCGAGCTGCACGACCGCTTTTTGCTGCCCAGCTTCATCCGCATGGACTTTGAAGACGTGCTGGCCGAGCTGCGCGAAGAGGGCTACGGTTTCGAGATGGCCTGGTTCGAGCCGCATTTCGAGTTCCGCTTTCCGCTGATCGGCGAGGTCAAGACGCGCGGCATCGAACTCACGCTGCGCAGTGCGCTCGAGCCCTGGCACGTGATGGGCGAAGAAGGCTCGGCCGGCGGCACCGTGCGCTATGTCGATTCATCGCTGGAGCGGGTCGAGTTGCGCGTCAGCGGACTCAACAGCGACCGCTACGTCATCACCGTCAACGGCCGGCCGCTGCCGCTGCAAAACACCGGCACCGTGGGCGACTTCGTGGGCGGTGTGCGCTACAAGGCCTGGAACCCGCCGTCGGCGCTGCACCCGTCCATCGGCGTGCATGCGCCGCTGACCTTCGACATCGTCGACACCTGGAACGAGCGCTCGCTGGGCGGCTGCCAGTACCACGTCTCGCACCCGGGCGGTCGCAGCTATGACACGCTGCCGGTCAACTCCTACGAAGCCGAAAGCCGGCGCCTGATGCGATTTTTTCAGCTCGGCCACACGCCCGGAAAAATGCGCGTGGCCAAGGAAGAAGTCAGCCGCGAGTTTCCGTTCACGCTGGACTTGCGTTGAAGCAGCCAGTTGCATGCCACGGTGCCGTGCGAAGGCATACTTGAGGCCCCGTGGACACCTACAACCCATCCCTTTTTGCAGCTGCTGCGCCAGAGGCGCCCGCCAGACTGGCGCTGGCCCTGACCCCGCCGGCAGCCAGCGGGCACTTTGACGAGTTGCGCGGCGCGCTTTCATCGCGTCCGGCCAGGGCTGACGCGAGCGCCAGCCCTGCCGGCGCCAAGCCTGGCCTGCTGTCTGGCCCAACCGGCATCGCCGGCCAAAGTCAGAGTCAGAGTCCGAATCCGAGTCAAAGCCAAAGCCAGAGCCAGACCCCGCTTCAAAGCCAGAGCGCGGCGCAAGGCCCGGCCGTATCGGAGCCCTCCGCTGCGGGCGCCGCTGCGCCCGAGTTGGCCCCCGCCTGGAGCGATTTTTTTGCGCAACTGGGCGCCAGCGGCTTTGCCGACCTGAACCACCGCAATACCAATTTGCAGCGCCTGATCCGCGACAACGGCGTCACTTACAACGTCTACGCCGACGCGGACGGTCCGCAACGCCCCTGGGCGCTGGACCTGTTCCCGATGCTGCTCACGCCGGCCGACTGGGCCAGCATTGAAGCCGGTGTGACGCAGCGCGCGCGCCTGCTCGACCACATCATGGCCGACGTCTACGGCCCGCAAGCGCTGCCGCGCTTGGGCCTCTTGCCCGCCGCGCTGGTTCAGGGCCACCCGGGCTATTTGCGGCCGCTGCATGGCGTGGCGCCCGCAGGCGGCAAGTTCCTGCACATTGCTGCGTTCGACCTGGCGCGCGGCCCAGACGCCCGCTGGTGGGTGGTGTCGCAGCGCACACAAGCCCCGTCCGGCCTGGGCTATCTGCTGGAAAACCGGCTGAGCATCTCGCTGCAGTTTCCAGAAGCCTTTCAAGCCCTCAAGGTGCAGCGCCTGGCCGCGTGTTACCGGGCGCTGGTGGACGGCATGAAAGCCGCCTGTCCCCGGCCCGAGGCGGCCAGCGGCCAGGCCGAGCCACGCATCGTGCTGCTCACGCCCGGCCCTTACAACGAAACCTATTTCGAGCACGCCTATCTGGCGCGCTACCTTGGGCTGACGCTGGTCGAGGGCAGCGACCTCATGGTGCGTGACGACCGGCTTTACCTCAAAACGCTGCAAGGGCTGGAGCCGGTGCATGGCTTGCTCAAGCGGCTGGATGACGAGTTCCTCGATCCGCTCGAGCTGCGCGCCGACTCCACGCTGGGCGTGCCCGGTCTGTTGCAGGTGATACGCGCCGGCAAGGTGCTGGTGGCCAATGCGCCGGGCTCGGCGTTTCTGGAGTCGCCGGCCTTGCTGGGATTTTTGCCCGCCCTGAGCGAACACCTGCTGGGCGAAAAGCTCGCCCTGCCCTCGCTGGCAACCTGGTGGTGCGGCGAGCAGGCGGCCTTGCAGTCGGTACTGCCGCAACTCAAGGACTGCGTCATCAAGCCGACCTACCCGGGCTCGGGCATGCCATCGGTGATTGGCCAGACGCTGGACCGCGCCAAACTCGACGAATGGGCTGGACGCATCATGCGCCGCGGTGAGGACTTCACGGTGCAAGCTTATTTACCGCTGTCGCAAACGCCAACCTGGCAGGTCGAAAAAATCGCGCCGCGCTCGGCCATGCTGCGCGTCTTTGCGGTCTCCGATGCGCAAGGCCAGTGGCGGGTGCTGCCCGGCGGGCTGGCGCGACTGGCCGGCAAGAACGAAAACATCGCGTCCATGCAGCACGGCGGCAGCAGCGCCGACGTCTGGGCGCTGGGGCAAGTCAGCACGCCCTTCGTGCAACCCTTGCAGCCCTTGCAGCCCTTGCAGCCCTTGGGGAGCGCACCGGCAAGCGCCGGTCCGGCAGGCGCCGTCTCGCTCCAGACACCACCCCACCCGGGATTTGCCAGCGCTGCCGTAGGGCTCACCGCGCTGGCGCCAGCACTATCGCCCCCCGCAGTGCTGCCGCCCCTGCGCAGCAAGCAGGCCGTGACCAGCCGCGCGGCCGAAAACCTTTACTGGCTGGGCCGTTACACCGAGCGCGCCGAAAACTCCGTGCGACTGGCGCGGCTGACGCTGCGCTGCCTCTCGGGCGAAGATCAATCCTCCAAGCCGCTGCTCGCCTGGCTCAGCGCCATGGCGGTGCAAAACGCGCTGGTGGTTACCACGGTGCCACCAGCCACCCAGGCACGCCGCGTATTCGAGCGCTCCCTGATCGCGAACCTGGCTGACATGGCCCAGGCTGCCAGCGTGGGCTACAACCTGCGGGCCGTGAAAAACGCAGCCTCGGCCGTGCGCGAGCGCCTGTCGCAAGAGCAGTGGCAAACCATCGTGCGCGCCGAGACCGACTTTTTTGCCCATTGCAGCAACTTCAGCGGCGCGCCACAACAAAGCCCGCGCGGGCTGGACTATTCCGCGCAGGAAGCGCTGCGCGCGCTCGACGGCGCCAGCGCTTTTCTGGCCGCCATGACGGGCGCGCAAACCGACCGCATGATGCGCGACGACGGCTGGCGCCTGCTCAGCATTGGCCGGCACATCGAGCGCCTGGCCACACTGGCTTCAGCGCTGGCGCTTGGCTTCAGGACGGGTGCCGCGCTGGACGACGGCGGTTATGGCGCCATCGTCGCGCTGTTTGACAGCACCATCACCTTTCACGCGCAGTACCAGCAGCGCCGCGACATCGTCGCCCTGCTCGAACTCCTGGTGCTGGACCGCGACAATCCGCGCTCGCTGGCCTGGGTGGCGCACACTTTGCGCGCACGCCTGGCCAAGCTCGAAGGCACCGACCTCGGTCAAATGGCCGCACTGGCCATGAACCTGCCCGACCCCGGCAGCTGGGCCTTCGCCGATATTTATGAGAGCAGTGAAAACAGCGGACCGCAGGCGCATGAACGCCTGCTGCGCCAGCTTGATCGATGCACCGGCTCGGCGCTGGAGTTGTCAGACCTCATCAGCCGCCGCTACTTCAGCCATGCCGCAAGCCACAGTCTGGGCGCTTGATGCGGCGGCCTTTCACTGACCTAGCCCTGACCTTTCATTGACTTTCAATGCTGCTTCAAGTCATTCACGAAACCCGCTACGACTACACCCCGGCGGTTGAAAACGCCCACCATGTGGTGCATCTGCGGCCGGCCAGCAGCGAGCGCCAGCAGGTGCTGCGCCACCAGTTGCAGATCAGCCCGACGCCGGCGCAAGCGCGTGAAGTGGCCGACGTCTACGGCAACCTGAGCACGTTTTTTTCGTTTCAAAGCTCGCACGAGCGCCTGCAAGTCGTCGCCGACAGCGTCATCTCGACCAGCCCAGCCTGGAGCGAGGACAGCCCGAGCCCGCCCTGGGAGCGGGTGCGCGAGCACTTCCGCTACCACGCAGCCGCCGCCTGGGACCCGGCGTCGGAGTTCCTGTTTGCCTCGCCCTATGTGCCACGCGATGACGCTTTTGCCGAATTCGCCCGGCCCAGCTTTGCCGCCGGCCGGCCGCTGATCGAGGCGACGCAAGACCTGATGCAGCGTATTCACCGGCACATGGTTTACGAGAGCCTGAGCACCGAAGTCAGCACACCGGCGCTGCAAGCCCTGGCCCAGCGCAAAGGCGTTTGCCAGGATTTTGCGCACATCATGGTAGCGTGCTGCCGGGCCATCGGCCTGCCGGCGCGCTACGTCAGCGGCTACCTGCTGACCGAGCCGCCGCCGGGCCAGCAGCGCCTCATTGGCAGCGACGCCTCGCACGCCTGGGCCTCGGTGTATTGCCCGGCCAGCACCGAGGCCGGCGAAATCGACCGCAGCCGGGCCGGCGACTGGCTGGACTTTGACCCGACCAATGACCGCGCGCCCGGGGAAGACTATGTCACCCTGGCCACGGGCCGCGACTTTCTCGATGTCTCGCCCCTGCGAGGCGTGATTCGCGGCGGCGCGCGGCATACGCTGAACGTCGCGGTCACCGTGGCGCCGCTGGAAGACTTTGCATCGCACCCGGCCGCAGCGACGCGGGCTGGCTGAGCAGCGCCCTCGCTACTCGCTACTCGCTACTCGCTACTCGCTACTCGCTACTCGCTGCTCGCCAATCGCTCCCCGCAGATTGCCGGCTCACTAAAATCCAGGCTCGCACCAGAGGCATGCCCGTCTTTTGTTGCGGCCACACGCTGCCGCAGTGCGCTGAAACTACCAAACCCAAGCCACAAAAAACCCAAGGAGTTCCCATGTCCAACACCGCATCAGCCAACATCTATGACAAGCTCAAGGCCCTGGGCATCGAACTGCCGCCGGTCGCCACGCCGGCCGCTGCTTATCTGCCCTTTGTCCAAACCGGCAACCTGGTTTTCCTGAGCGGCCATATTGCCAAAAAAGACGGCAAAGCCTGGGTCGGCCAGTTCGGCAAGACCATGAGCACCGAAGAAGGCAAGCTGGCCGCCCGCGCCATCGCCATCGACCTGCTGGGCACGCTGCATGCCGCGCTGGCGGTCCATGGCAAAGACCTCAACCACGTCAAGCGCATCGTCAAACTCATGAGCCTGGTCAACTCCACCGGCGACTTCACCGAGCAGCATCTGGTGACCAACGGCGCCAGCGAATTCATGGGCGAGATTTTTGGCGCGGCCGGCACACACGCCCGCAGCGCATTCGGCGTGGCCCAAATCCCCTTCGGCGCCTGCGTCGAAATTGAAATGATCGCCGAGATCGGCTGAGCCAAAGACAACATTGCCAAGCCCGGCGTTCTGCCGGAACCCGATCAGACCCAGTCGAACCAAGCCCAGGACAGGAGCCCGCCATGTCACCCGACTTTGTCATTTCGCAGCGCTTTGACCTGCCGCGCGAGCGCATGTTTGCCTTGTGGACCGACGCCGCGCAGCTTCAGCAATGGTTCGGCCCGGCGGGGGTGACTGTGCCCCGCTGCAACATGGACTTGCGCGTGGGCGGCCATTTTCATTTCTGCATGCGCGGCCCCGACGGCTCCGAAATATGGGGGAAATGGGTGTTTCAGGAGATCAGTGCCCCGGAGCGCCTGGTCTGGCTGCATTCGTTTGCAGACCCGCAAGGCGAGCCGACGCGCCACCCGATGAGCCCGACCTGGCCGCTTCAACTGCTGTCTGACGTGCGCTTTGACGAGCATCCGGAAACCGGGCAAACCACGGTCACGGTGCGCTGGGCCACCCATCAGGCCAACCCGCTGGAACAAGCCACTTTTGACATGGCGCACGACTCCATGCGCATGGGCTGGATGGGCACCTTCAGCCAGTTGCAGGCCTTCGTGGCGAAGGGATGAATCGGGCGCAACGAGCGGGCAGCAAGGCCTGAAAGTCAGTTTGGCGCTGACCCGGCTACAACAAGGCGCTAACGAGCTTTTCGGCCGCCTTGCCCGTCCAGTCGACCTCGCCCTGAACCCGCTTGCGTGGCAGGCTGCGGCTGTCGATCAGCAGCGTCGTTGGAAAGACCTTGACGCCCCAGGTGCGCGCCAGCTGGCCTTGCGCGTCCAGCAGCACCGGCAGCGTGACGCCCGTGCTTTGCGCAAAACGAAGGGCGCGGGCGGCCGGCTCCTTGAAGTTGATGGCCAGCACCTGCAATTTGTCGGGGCCGTACAAGTCAGCCAAGGCTTGCAGCGAAGGCATTTCCGCGCGGCAGGGCTCGCACCAGCTGGCCCAGAAGTTGATGAGCACCGGCCGGCCTTGCAAGTCCGGCGCCCGCCAGCGCTTGCCGGTGAGGTCGGGCAAATCCAATGCGGCCAAAGACCCGGCCCAGGGCGAGACCTCGAAGGCCGGACCGGTCAGCGACTGCGAAGCGTTTTGCGCCCTGGCCCAGGCCGCCGTGCCGGCGGCTGCTGCCAGCGCAGCTTGCAGGCAGCGCCGTCTGGAAAGCGTCAAATGCGCTCTGCCACCCAGGTCTGAACCGAAGCCAGCGCCTCGCCGACGCGCGCCGGTTCGGTGCCGCCGGCCATGGCCATGTCGGCCTTGCCGCCGCCCTTGCCGCCAACCTGACCGGCCACAAAGTTGACCAGCTCGCCGGCCTTGACCTGGCCCACGCTGTCCGCAGTGACGCCCGCGGCGATCTGCACCTTGTCGCCATCCACAGCGGCCAGCACGATCACGGCGGTTTTCAGCTTGTCCTTGAGCTTGTCCATGGTGTCGCGCAAGGTCTTGGCGTCCGCGCCTTCGAGGCGGGCGGCCAGCACTTTCAGGCCTTTCACATCCACCGCTTGCAGCATCAGCTCGTCGCCCTGGCTGGAAGCCAGCTTGCCCTTGAGCGCGGCGACTTCTTTTTCCAGGCTGCGCACCTGATCGAGCACTTGCCCGATACGGCCCTGCAACTCGCTGGGGCTGGCCTTGAGCGACGACGCCGCCGCCTGCACGGTCGCTTCGAGCGACTGCAAATAAGTCAGCGCGTTGGCGCCGGTCACGGCTTCAATGCGGCGCACGCCCGCGGCCACGCCGCTTTCAGCCACCACCTTGAAAACGCCGATATCGCCGGTGCGACCCACGTGGGTGCCGCCGCACAGTTCCTTGCTCGAGCCGATGCTGAGCACGCGCACCGTCTCGCCGTACTTCTCGCCAAACAGCATCATGGCGCCGGTTTTCTGCGCCGACTCGATGTCCATCACGGCCGCCTGGGTGGCCGCGTTGGCCAGAACTTCAGCATTGACACGCGTCTCGATCTCGCGAATCTGCGCGTCGGTCACAGGCGCGTTGTGGGTGAAGTCAAAGCGCGTGCGTTCGGCATTGACCAGGCTGCCTTTTTGCTGCACATGCGCGCCCAGCACCTCGCGCAGCGCCTTGTGCATCAGGTGCGTGGCGCTGTGGTTGCGCACGGTGGCCGCGCGCACATCCAGGCTGACCTGCGCCGCAACATGGTCGCCCACATTGAGCGTGCCTTGTGCCAGGGTGCCGTGGTGGCCGTACACATCGGTCTTGATCTTTTGCGTGTCGCCCACCTCAAAGCGGGCCGAGCCGCTGGTGAGCACGCCTTCGTCGCCCACCTGGCCGCCACTTTCAGCGTAAAACGGGGTGGCATCAAGCACCACCACGCCGTTTTGGCCGGCCTTGAGCGCAGCCACTGACACGCCGTCCAGGTACAGCGCGACGATCTTGGCCTGGGCTTGCAGCTGCTCGTAGCCGACGAATTCGTTGCCGGCGCCGGTGTAGTCCAGCGCACGGTCCATCTTGAACTTGCCTGCGGCTCTGGCCTTGGTTTTTTGCTTTTCCATCGCCACCGCAAAGCCGGCTTCGTCGACGCTCAGGCCGCGCTCGCGGCAGACATCTGCAGACAAGTCAAGCGGAAAGCCATAGGTGTCGTGCAGCTTGAAGGCGACTTCGCCCGGCAAGACAGTCGCACCACCGGCCAGTGCTGCATCGAGGATTTCCATGCCGCTGGCCAGGGTTTCAAAAAACCGCTCTTCTTCGGTTTTCAAAATCTCGGTGATGCGCTTTTCGTCGGCCTTCAGGCGCGGGTAAGCCTCGCCCATCAGCGTGACCAGATCGGCCACGAGCTTGTGAAAGAACGGCGTCTTTTTGCCCAGCAGGTAGCCGTGGCGAATCGCGCGGCGGATGATGCGGCGCTGCACGTAGCCGCGGCCTTCGTTGGACGGCACCACGCCGTCGCTCACCAAAAAGGCGGTGGCGCGGATGTGGTCGGCGATCACGCGCAGGCTTTTGTTGCTCAGGTCTTTTTCACCGGTCTCGCGCGAGGCGGCCTTGATCAGCGCGTCAAAGATGTCGATCTCGTAGTTGCTGTGCACGTGCTGCAAGATGGCGGCCAGCCGCTCCAGGCCCATGCCGGTGTCCACGCAAGGCGCGGGCAAGGGCTTGACGGAGCCGTCGGGCTGCATGTCGAACTGCATGAACACGTTGTTCCAGATCTCGATGTAGCGGTCGCCGTCCTGCTCGGGGCTGCCGGGTGGGCCGCCGGCGATTTCGGGGCCATGGTCAAAGAAGATTTCACTGCACGGGCCGCAGGGGCCGGTGTCGGCCATCATCCAGAAGTTGTCCGACTGGTACTTGGCGCCCTTGTTGTCGCCGATGCGGACCACGCGCTCGGGCGGCAGGCCGATCTCTTGGGTCCAGATGTCGTAGGCCTCGTCATCGTCAATGTAGACCGTCGCCCAGAGCTTGTCGGCCGGCAGCTTGTAAACCTCGGTCAGCAGCTCCCACGCCCACTTCAGGCTCTCGCGCTTGAAGTAGTCGCCAAAGCTCCAGTTGCCGAGCATTTCAAAAAACGTGTGGTGGCGCGCGGTGTAGCCGACGTTTTCCAGGTCGTTGTGCTTGCCGCCTGCGCGCAGGCAGGCTTGCACGGAGGCTGCACGAACATAGGGACGCTTGTCGGTGCCCAGAAACACATCCTTGAACTGCACCATGCCCGAGTTGGTGAACATCAGCGTCGGGTCATTGCCCGGCACCAGCGGGCTGGACTGCACCACCGTGTGGCCCTTCGCCGCGAAGAAATCAAGAAAAGTCTTGCGAATGTCGGCGACGGTGAAATTGGGTTGGCTCATGGGGCTTTGAGGGTTGGCCGGCAGCCGGACTGCCTGGTGGAACGAAAAACGGGTGAAACAAGAGCGAAATCAGGACTGAAATCACAGGCTGTCATTATAAGTTTCAGGCCTCTTGCCTCCCTGGTCGCCCCATCTTCGTGCCTGCGAGCGCTGACAAGGCGCGCTATGCTTTGCGCGTGCTTGCCAGCGCCGCCGGCTTGCCGCAGCGCCCGAGCTGTCTCGCCAAGCCATCCGAACAACCAGCCCAAGGAGTCCGCCATGGACATGAAAACCTCCCCTCTTTCGCTGCTCAAAGACCCCAGCCTGTTCAAAACCGATGCGCTGATCAACGGCCAATGGGTCGCGGGCAGCAGCCGTTTTGATGTGAACGACCCGGCCACGGGCCTCAAGCTCGCCGACGTTGCCAACCTCGGCCCGCAAGACGCTGATGCCGCTATTGCCGCCGCCAATGCCGCCTGGCCCGCCTGGCGCAGCAAAACCGGCAAGGAACGCCACGCCGTGCTGCTCAAGTGGTACCAATTGCTCATGGCCAACGTCGAAGACCTGGGCCGCATCATGACCGCCGAGCAAGGCAAGCCGTTTGCCGAAGCCAAGGGCGAGGTCGCGTACGGTGCCAGTTTTGTCGAATGGTTTGCCGAAGAGGCCAAGCGGGTCAACGGCGAGACGCTGCCGCAGTTTGACAACAACCGCCGCCTGATGGTGCTCAAGCAGCCTGTTGGCGTGTGCGCCGCCATCACGCCCTGGAACTTTCCCCTGGCCATGATCACACGCAAGGTCGCGCCAGCGCTGGCCGCCGGTTGCCCGGTCGTCATCAAGCCCGCCGAGCTGACGCCCCTGACAGCGCTGGCTGCGGCCGAACTGGCCCTTCGCGCCGGCATTCCGGCGGGCGTGCTCAATGTGCTGACGGCGGACGGCAACAACTCGATCGCCGTGGGCAAGGTGTTTTGCGCCAGCGACGTGGTGCGCCACATCAGCTTCACCGGCTCCACCGAAGTCGGCCGCATCCTGATGGCGCAAAGCGCGCCGAGCATCAAGAAACTCTCGCTCGAACTCGGCGGCAATGCGCCTTTCATCGTCTTTGACGACGCCGACATCGACTCGGCCGTGGAAGGCGCCATGGCCAGCAAGTACCGCAATGCCGGCCAGACCTGCGTCTGCGCCAACCGCATCTATGTGCAAGACGGCGTGTACGACGCCTTCGTGGCAAAGTTCGCTGCCAAAGTCAGGGCGCTCAAGGTCGGCAACGGCTTTGACGAAGGCGTGGTTCAAGGCCCCCTGATCGAAGACGCGGCTGTTGACAAGGTCAAGCGCCACGTTGCCGACGCCCTGGCCAAAGGCGGCCAACTGCTGGCCGGCGGCAAGGCCTTGCAGGGTCAGTTTTTCGAGCCCACCGTGATCGCTGAAGCCAGCGCCGACATGCTCTGCGCCAAGGAAGAAACCTTTGGCCCGTTTGCACCGGTGTTCAAGTTCAAAACCGAACAAGAGGCCATTCACGCCGCCAACAACACCGAATTTGGCCTGGCCAGCTACTTTTACAGCCGCGACATCGGCCGCATTTACCGCGTGGCCGAAGCGCTGGAATACGGCATGGTCGGTATCAACGTCGGCGTGATCGCCACCGAACACGTGCCCTTCGGCGGCGTCAAGCAATCCGGCCTGGGCCGCGAAGGCTCGCGCCATGGCATGGAGGAGTACCTGGAAATGAAATACCTCTGCCTGGGTGACATCCTCAAATAAGGCCTTGACCAGAGCCTGTATTTTGCAAAACATCGAAGCCCCGATTACTCAGCCCCTACCGGAGACATCCCCATGAACCGTCGATTTCTGATGCAGGCCGCTGCCTTGGCCAGCGCCTTGCCTTTCAGCTGGCTTGCCAGCGCGCAGACCGCCTCGGCCAAACCCCACAAAATCATCATCCAGGTCAGCGACAACGACCCGGCCAAATGGAACCTGGCCTTAAACAATGCCCGCAACCTGCAAGAAGACGTGGGCGCCGACAAAGTCGACATCGAAATCGTCGCCTACGGTCCGGGCATCGGCATGCTCAAGGCCGACGCCACCACCGCCAACCGCGTGGGCGACGCGCTCAAGGGCCATGTCAGGATCGTGGCCTGCGAAAACACCATGCGCGGCCAAAAGCTGAGCCGGGACGACATGCACGCGGGCATCAGCTACGTGCCCGCCGGCGTCACCGAGATCATGAAGCGGCAGGGCGAAGGCTGGGCTTATTTGCGGCCTTAGGGTCGAAACCAGAGCCGGTCGACGCCGCTACGCGCGATGCGAAGTCATCGGCTCAGGAAAGAAAAAGGCCTTGAAGGATCGCTCCTTGAAGTGATCCGAGAACGAAGTTAGCGCAGGCCAGAGGCATGGGGGCCAGTTGATCGCCCCGGGGTAAGGTGAGTCAGGCCCTCAGCAGGTTTCGGGCTTTGGTCACTACAGCTTCGGGTGTGATGTTGAAGCGCTCGTACAAGTCCTGCGCCGAGCCACTCGCACCAAAACTGCTCATGCCGACAAAGTCGCCCTCGAGCCCCAGATAAGCATCCCAACCTTGACGCACAGCAGCTTCAATGCCCACCCGAGCGCCTTTGCCCAAAATGCGCAGGCGATAGTCTTCGTCTTGTGCATTGAAAAGCTCCCAACACGGCATGGATACGACAGCGGTAGCAATACCCGACGATTCCAGTTGTTCACGCGCAGCCACAGCCAGCGCCACCTCAGAGCCGGTGGCCAGCAGGGTGATCTGACGCGGACCACAATTGGCCTCATGAAGCACATAAGCACCGCGCTGCGAAAGATTCTGCGCCGCGTGAACAGTGCGTACCTGGGGCAAGGCCTGACGCGCAAAAACCAGACTGACCGGGCCGCTGGTGTGGACCAGCGCAGCTTCCCAGCATTCTGCCGCTTCCACCGCGTCGGCTGGTCGCATCACGAGCATGTTGGGCATGGCGCGCAAAGACGCCAGGATTTCGACCGGCTGATGCGTAGGTCCGTTTTTTCCAATGCCAATAGAGTCGTGACTGAAGACAAACTTGACGGGCAGTCCCATGAGTGCAGCCATGCGCATGGCGGGTCGCTGGTAGTCCGCAAAAGCCAGGTAGGTGACTGACAAGGGCAGCACGCCACCGTGTGCTGCCATGCCATTGGCCATGGCGCCCATCACATGCTCGCGCACGCCGCAGTGCACATAGGAACCACTGCGGTCATCCGAGGTGAATGCTTTCAGTCCGCGCTTGTGGCTGGTGGGTGCCTCCAGGTCAGCGCAGCCCACCATGCGCTCGGGCAAGCAAGGCGTCAGCAGGTCGTTGATCTCGGCCGAGATGAAGATACCGCTTGGAGCAGGGGGCGCTTTCAGGGAGCTTTGCTTGTAAGTTCGCAAAACCTCTTGCCAGTTGCCCGGCAGCTCGCCGCGCATGACCCGTTCAAACTCTGCACGCTCAGTTGCAGGTAGCGCGGCCACACGCGCGTGCCAAGCGGCGTGCTCGTCCCTGCAGCGCTCGCCCGCCTGTCGCCAGGGTTTGAGTACACCAGGTGGAATTTCAAACGGGCCATACGGCCATTGCAGCAGCTCGCGGGCGGCCTGGGCGTCTTCAGCGAACAAGCGGCCACTGTGGCCGCCGCGCTGGCCTTGCAGGCGGGAAATTCCTTTGGCAATAACGGTGCGACAAGCCAGCATAGACGGTCTCGGATCGGCTCGTGCGGCATCCAGAGCGCTAGACACGGCCTCGATGTCATGCCCGTCCACCTCCACCACATGCCAGCCCGCCACACGGACCCGCTCAGCGACGTCTTCGCTGATAGACAGCGCGGTGCTGCCGTCGTCAGTGATCTGGTTGTCATCCCAAAGCATCACCAGCTTACCGAGCTGCAGGTGACCAGCGAGTGAAATCATTTCCTGTCCAACGCCCTCCTGCAGGCAGCCATCACCGACGAAAGCGTAGGTGAAATGGTTGACCAGGTCCTTGCCAAAGCGGGCGTTCAGGTAAGCCTCTGCCACGGCCATACCGAAAGCGTTAGCAATGCCTTGACCCAGCGGGCCGGTCGTCACTTCGATGCCAATGGCGGGATTGCGCTCCGGATGTCCTTCACAATGCGAGCCCAACTCACGAAAGCGCTGAATTTCTTCAATAGGAAAGTCCTTGTAGCCCGTGAGGTGCAGCAAGGCATACAGCAACATGGAACCATGTCCATTGGAAAGCACCACACGGTCGCGGTCCCACCAGGTGGGCTCAGCCGGTAAGAACTTGAGGTGCCGCGTGTAAAGCGAAGTGGCAATTTCGGCCATGCCCAAGGGCACGCCCTGATGCCCTTCCTGGGCGCGCACGATCGCATCGATGGACAAAAATCTGATGGCATGAGCCAAAGCTTGCTGGGGATGCTGACTCATTTTGGGGGCACCGCTGGCTGTGCTGGCGGCGCCTGACTCCTGTGTTTGGGCTTTGCAGTCGGTAATTGTTTCGGCCGGTTCACATGAATACAAGCGAAGAAAATTCAGGCTTTGATGAATAGCATTCAAGCTGGGTACTTGCTATCGGCCCTCGCCATAGAGCGCTGAGCATGAAGCCTCTGAAAACGCAGGCCTCTTGGATGAGGCAACTGCTCAAGGCTGCGCTTCTTTTCGCAGCCAATCCATAAAATTTCTGACCTCCGGGCGCGCAGCGTGCCGGGCCGGGTAGACGATGAAGTGTGCCCGCACCTGCACGCACATTTCTTCGTCAAAGACAGGCTGCAGTTTGCCGCTGGCTATCAGGGACTGAGCGATGCAGGTACTTTCCAGTGCCACGCCCAGATTCTGAACGGCCGCATCCAGGCCCATCATGGCTCGGTCAAAGCGCAGGCCCATGCGCCCTGGGCGAAGGTCGGCGCAGAAACGGCTAAACCACTCGGCCCACTGGACCACGCTGACACTGGACTGGATCATTGGCACGCTCAACAAATCGGCAGGGGTGTGCAATCCGTGGGTTCGAATGAATTCGGGACTGGCCAGCGGCATGATTTTTTCAGTGAACACTGGCTCCACCTCCAGGTTCGGCCAGTTAGGCAAGCCGTAGCGGATATCAATGTCCATCTGACCCAGCTGGAAATCCGAATGCAAATGCGATGCGGACAACATAAGCGAGATGTTCGGGTGTTTCTCGGTAAAACTTGAGATGCGCGGCATCAACCAAAGGCTGGCAAAACTGGGACTGCTGTGCACATAAAGCGTATCTTGCACGCCATGTCTCAGGTCTTCTGTAGCGGTGTTGATGGCGCCCAGGGCACTGGCCACACGCTGCAGGTATTGCTGGCCTGCAGGGGTCAATTCCACGCCTCTGGCAGAGCGCTCGAACAAGCGAACACCCAGCAAATTCTCCAACTTGGCCACCTGATGACTCACCGCCGACGGGGTCAGGTGCAGTTCTTCTGCCGCCAACGAAAAACTCTTGCGGCGGGCAATGGTTTCAAAGGCCTGCAGGGCACTCAAGGGAGGGATCATGGCACGATTAAAAAATCGAATGGTTGCAGTGCAACATGAGTGAAATTAAACCAACTGTGAGTTTATATCGTTTGTGTTCATGCATGAGCCTGCCCAAAATCGCGCCAATTCATTCGATGCAGGTAGAAAAGGAGAGTTGCATGTTGCTCAAAAACAAAGTGGCCGTCATCACGGGTGGCGCCGGTCAAAACGGCCTGGGCTTTGCTAGTGCCCGCATGATGGCGGACCAAGGCGCCACGGTCGTGATCCTGGATCTCGCTGTGGCCGATCCACAAGCGGCAGCAGCCAGATTAGGCCCGCAGCACCTGGGCTTGGTGGCCAACGTGACCGAGAAAGCGTCTTGTGAAGTTGCGGCGGCGCAAATCAAGGCCCAATACGGTCGCATCGACATTCTGGTCAACAACGCAGGCATCACGCAGCCCGCCAAGTTTCTGGACATAACGGGTGCGGACTACGAACGCATTCTGGACGTGAGTTTGCGCGGCACGCTCTACGCATCCCAAGCAGTGCTACCCACCATGCTGGCGCAAAACAGCGGCTCAATTGTGTGCATTTCATCGGTCTCGGCCCAACGCGGCGGCGGCATTTTGGGCGGTCCGCATTACTCGGCGGCCAAGGCCGGCGTGCTGGGTCTGGCTCGCGCCATGGCGCGTGAATATGGCGGCAACAACATCCGGGTCAACTGCGTGACCCCGGGCCTGATTGCCACCGACATCAACAAAGGCAAGATTCCCGAAGACAAGCGCCAGGGCATTCTGGACGGCATTCCGTTGGCCCGCATTGGTGAACCCAGCGATGTGGCCGGTTGCGTGGTGTTTTTGGCCAGCGATCTATCCAAGTACTGCACCGGCGTGACGCTGGATGTCAACGGCGGCATGCTGATTCACTGATTTCGCTTCCCCCCCACCACCACGGTATGTCGGTGGTTTATTTCAACCAAGGAGACAACATGAAAAACTTAAATAACTTCCGCCGTAGCCTGTTGCTGGCGTCTTTGCTGGTGGCCGCTTCGGCGGCCCAGGCTCAGGCAGTCAAACTCACACTGGGCCACGGCACCGCGATCGACAACCCGCGTCATGCAGCATCGCTCAAGTTCGCCGAAGTAGCCAAGGCCAAGAGCAATGGCCGTATTGAGGTGACTGTGGCGCCTGCCTCTCAATTGGGCGACGACGCCGCGATGGTCACTGCGCTGCGTACCGGCGCTTTGGACATGTCGGCCAACTCACAGGGCGCAGTGGCCAATGCTGTCCCCGAGTACGCCGCCTTTGGCATGCCTTTCCTGTTTGCAAGCCAGGCCCAGGCCTGGAAGGTTATGGATGGCCCCGCAGGAAAAGAGCTGGCCCAAAAATCGGCGGAGAAAGGTCTGGTTGTGCTGGGTTACTGGGACAACGGCATCCGCCACATGAGCAACAGCAAACGCCCTCTGCTCAAGCCCGAAGACCTGAAGGGCCTGAAAATGCGTACCCCGCCTGATTCGGTGACTGTGGACATCATGCAAAGCGTGGGCGCTGAAGCCCAGCAGATCAAGTGGTCCGAGGTGTATGTGGCGCTGCAGCAAGGCGTGGTTGACGGACAGGAAAACCCGCTGGTGAATGTGCAGGCAGGTAAGCTCTACGAGGTGCAAAAGTACATTTCCCTGACCGGGCACAAGTACGAGATGACCCCATTCCTGATTGGCAAGCGTTCGTGGGACAAACTGTCCGATGGCGACAAAAAGGTGGTCCAGGAAGCCGCGAACGAAGCCACCGCACTGCAGCGCAAACTGGCACAAGAGGCCGACGACAAGATGCTTGTTGAACTCAAGGCCAAGGGTGTGCAAATCGACAAAGTCGACCAAGCCCCATTTGAAAAGGCCACTGCACCGGTTGTTGCCAAGTGGGAAGCCGGCCCGATTGGGCCTTTCGTGAAGAAAGTCGTGGCCGCTGCGCGCGCCAAATAAGTGGCCTCCCAATTCAGCGCCAAAACTGGCGCTGAATTCAAGCGACTGATTTCAACCCGCGCTTGCCATGTTCATGCCCCCGCCCGGTGCCGAGCACCGAGGCGGGGCATTCAGGAGATTCATTCATGAACCCAGTCATCGTCAAGCGCAACGCGCTTGAGCGCGCGATCGTGGTCATCTGCAGCTCGGTGCTGTGGGTGACGATGGTCCTGATTTTCGTGATTCTGGCGGCCAACACCCTGCTGCGTTACGCCTTTGGCACCAGCTTGCAGTGGTCCAACGAGATTCCTGAACTGTTATTCCCCTGGCTGGTGATGTCCGGTGTGGTGCTGGCGGCCGAAAAAGGCTCGCACATTGCCACGGTTTTCCTGGTCGAGTCCGTTAAGGCGGAGACGCAACGCATCATTGCGATCATTTCGTGGACCGCTGTGGCTGTGATGTACGCAGTGCTGGTGCATGCAACGTGGAACATGCTGGAAATCGTTCACGACGAGCGCACGCCGATTCTGCTCATCCCGACCTCGGTGACCTACGGCTGTGTTCTGGCGGGTATGTTGATGCTGGCGCTGTTGGCGGTGCAATCCGCATACAGGGCCTGGCGTGGTGTGCGCGTGGAGCGAGACGACTCTGAGCCCGGTGCACAAGCTGCCCAAGGATAAGCACCATGACATTCTTAATTTTGTTTGTCTTTTTGGGTGCGGCGACACTCGCCATGCCGATTGCGCACGCCATTTTGGTGGCCGCGCTGGCCGCTGCGGTCAGCAGCGACCGCGTCCCGTTTGACCTGCTGGTGCAGCAAATGGTGGCCCAGGTACAAAGTTTTCCCTTGATCGCCATTCCGTTTTTCATGCTGACGGGTTCACTCATGATGGGCGGCAAACTAGGCCAGGCCATCGTCGGCACCTTGACTGTTTTGGTCGGTCGCTGGCACGGCGGGCCTGCCCAGGTCAGCGTGCTGTCGTCCACCTTGTTTGGCGGTGTGTCCGGCTCGGCGGTGGCAGACGCGTCTGCCATTGGCTCTTTAGTCATGCCCTGGCACCGCAGGCTGGGCTATCCCATGCCTTTCTCGGCTGCTTCGCTGGCATCAGCGGCCACCATCGACATCATCATTCCGCCCTCGATCCCCATGATCTTGTACGCGATGAGCGCCAACGCATCGATTGGGGCCTTGTTCTACGCGGGTATCTTGCCGGGCCTGTTGTTGTGTGGTGGCTTCATGGCAGCTTGTTGGTATGTGGGCAAGCGCGACAACTTGCCGCGTGAAAGCGCCCCCGCCGACCGTGCAGTGTTCCGCCGCAACTTATTGCTCTCGCTGCCAGCCATCGCATTACCGGTCTTGATCGTGGTATTTCTGCGCTTCGGCATTGCCACACCCACCGAGGTGTCGGTGTTGTCCACCCTGTTTGCAGGTTTGGTGTCGCTGGTGATTTACCGCGACTTGTCCATCAAACGCCTGCACCGCGCCATTCTCGAAGCCGGTTTGGCGACGGGTGTTGTGCTGATGGTCATCATGGCCTCAGCGGCCATCGGCTGGTTGCTGACCTTTGATCAAATGCCGCAGAACATCGTGCAATGGGTCCAGCAAAACGTGAATCAAAAGTGGGTCGTCATCATGCTGATGAACGCCATGATGCTGTTCCTGGGCATGTTCATTGACCTGCCGGCCGCTGTGCTGCTTCTGACACCCGTGTTCCTGCCACTTGCGCAAGCGATTGGCATGGATACGGTTCAACTGGGCATCATGATGGTGGTCAATCTGGCCATTGGTCTGTACACCCCGCCCGTCGGCACCACGCTGTTTATTGCCAGTTCTTTGGCCAGGGTCAAAGTGGGCGAAACCGTAAGGGCCATGGTGCCGTTTTATGTGGTGGCCTTTGGTGTTTTGCTGCTTGTTTCCTATGTTCCCGCAGTCATTTTGAGATGACCGCATTGACCGACCCGGAGATCTCATGTCAGTGACGCATGACCGATTGTCTGAAGTAGCGCGGTGCGCTTACCGTATTCGCCGATACGCCCTGCGCATGGGCGAGGTGCAGGGACAGGGCTACATTGGCCAGGCGCTGGGTTATGCCGACGTGCTGGCCGTGGCCTACGGCCACGCCTTGAAGTTTCGCGCCAATGACCCGGCCTGGGATGGACGCGACCGGTTCTTGCTCTCGCATGGGCATTACGCCATTGCTTTTTATGCCGCCCTGATCGAGGCCGGCATCATTGCCGAAGACGAACTCGAGAGCTATGGCAGCGATGACAGTCGCTTGCCTATGTCAGGCATGGCCACTTACACCCCGGGCATGGAGATATCCGGTGGCTCACTCGGTCAGGGCCTACCGATCGCAGTGGGCATGGCGCTGGCCTTGCGCCACAAAAACAACCCGGCCTTTGTCTACAACTCCATGTCCGACGGTGAGTTGGACGAAGGTTCGACATGGGAAGCTGCCATGGCAGCAGCCCACCATGGCCTTGGCAATCTTATTTGCATCGTGGACATCAACAACCAGCAAGCCGATGGTCCGTCAGGTCATGTGCTGGGCTTTGAACCCCTAGCGGACAAGTGGGCCGCTTTTGGCTGGCATGTGCAGCGCGTGGACGGCAACCACTTGCCCGCCGTGCTGCGCGCCTTTGACACCGCGCGGCAATTGACCGAGTCCAAGCCCCGCGTGATCTTGTGCGACACGCTGATGGGCAAGGGTGTTCCTTTCCTTGAAACTCGCGAGAAGAACCACTTCATTCGTGTGGACCCGCCCGAGTGGCAGCATGCCCTTGAAGTGCTGGACGCCTCCCAAAATTAAGGACACGAGTGATGAACGCCGTTGCAGAAAAAAAACCCCGGCTGACCACCTCGGCCATGATCGCTTCGATCGCGTCCGAAGGTCAGCGTGTGCAGGCCGCGCCGTTTGGCAAGGCATTGGTGAAATACGCCGCCGACCGTCCTGAGATCGTCGGCATGACAGCAGATCTAGGTAAATACACAGACATGCACCTGTTTGCGCAGGCTTACCCGGAACGATTTTTTCAGATGGGCATGGCCGAGCAGTTGCTGATGGCTGCTGCCGGCGGCATGGCCAAGGAAGGACTTATTCCGTTTGCCACCACCTACGCTGTGTTTGGCACCCGCCGTGCCTACGACTTCATCCACCAGGTCATTGCCGAGGAAAACCTGAATGTCAAAATCTGCTGCGCGCTGCCGGGTTTGACCACAGGCTACGGCCCCAGCCACCAGGCGACGGAAGATCTGGCCATGATGCGCGGGATTCCTGGCCTGACTATCGTGGACCCTTGCGATGCGCTGGACATTGAGCAGGCTGTGCCCCAAATCGCCGAACTCAAGGGACCTGTCTACATGCGCATGCTGCGGGGCAATGTGCCACTGGTGCTTGACGAGGTTGATGGCTACAAGTTCGAACTGGGAAAAGCCAAAATGCTCCGCGAAGGTGACGATGTGCTGGTGATCGCCAGCGGCATCATGACCATGCGCGCACTGGAAATCGCCAATGACTTGGCCGCGGACAAGATCGGCGTGGCCGTGCTTCACTGCCCCACCATCAAGCCGCTGGATGAGGCCGCCATCGTGGAGGCCGTGGGGAAAAAGCCTCGTCTGGTGGTCGTAGCTGAAAACCACTCCGTGGTCGCGGGCCTGGGCGAAGCCGTGGCCAGTGCGCTGCTGCGCCATCAAGTGCATCCCGCCAAGTTCAAACTGGCCGGCTTGCCGGACGCTTTTCTGGACGCCGGAGCGCTGCCCACCTTGCATGACCGTTATGGCATCAGCCGGGAAGTCTTTGGAGCCCGCGTCAAAGGCTGGCTCGACTGAGATCCAAGCCATATCCTGCCCTTTATGCAGTTCGGGGCAATGACCTACGTAGCAGAACGGGCTTAACCCTCCGACACAAGCTGAAGACCTCTGTAATCCCCGTCCCAATCTCAGTGTCTTTACCAACTCCAATCCGCCCTTGATTAGGGTTTTCTATAATTGGTTGGACCAATTTACACCCCTAGGATGCGAGGAAAGGCGAATTGGTCAGACCATTTAAAGAGTACGGTCCAGCACTCTTTCCCGTGCCGGTCATCGGTCTGCCGAAATAATTCAGCATGGACTGATGCATCCTTTGTGATTCATTTTTCCCCTCTTCAATTCAACCGGAGTTCTGTATGTCTGTAGGTAAACAAGTTCGCATGCGCCGTCTGATGGGCCCTTCGGGCCGCATGCTGGCCATCACCATTGACCATCCCATCACCCGGGGCCTGATGCCCGGCCTGGAGGACATCCACGGAACGATGAAAAAAGTGGTGCGTGGCATGCCGGACGCCATCACCATGCACAAAGGCATTGCCGAAAAGGTGTTCGCACCCTATGCCGGCCAGGCCGCCATGATCCTGAAGATCAGCGCGTACTCGACCCAATACCATCCGCACTACGATGCACCGGTGGCCGACGTTGAAGAGGCGGTCCGCCTAGGTGCCGATGCGGTGTCGGTCGGTTGCATCGTAGGCGGTCCCGAGCAGGCGCAGCAGCTCACTTTCCTGGGCCGCATGTCCAAGGAAGCGCAATCGATGGGCATGCCTCTGGTGGCTCACATTTACCCCAAGGGCACCCTGATCAAGGACCCGCACGATGCCAAGGCCGTCACCTACGCTGCGCGCGTCGGTGCCGAGCTGGGTGTTGACATCATCAAGACCCTGTGGACCGGCTCGGCTGAGAGCTTTCGCAGCGTGGTGGAAGGTTGCCCGGCCATCGTGGCTTTGGCCGGTGGCGAAATGGGCACCACCCTGGAAGACTATTTGCGCATGACACGCGAAGCGCTGGATGTCGGTCTGGGCGGTGTCACTTATGGCCGCTTTGTCTGGCAGCACGCGCACCCCAGCAGCGTCATCAAGGCGCTCAATGCCCTGATTCACAAGAACGCCAGTGTGCAGGAATCGCTCAAGGTCTACGAGGCAGACGTCGCTGCAGGTGCGCAATGAAAGCGGCTGTAC
>CAJAOB010000498.1 GCA_903941205.1 uncultured Burkholderiales bacterium
AAATACGCTCGACAGTGGTTTGCAAAGCTTTATGATCTAGGAATGTCCAAAATTAACAATCGTTACGGCCTTCACTACTTGAAATTCCTGAGTCTTGTTCAGGCCGTTCGCGCTTTGCCGAGTTTCCCTTCACTGGACCCGGTCGAAGAGCGGCTCCTTAATTTGTTTGCAACCGTCTGGCACACAGGCCAAAAAATCACGGTGCTGCAGGCCATGAGCATGGCCGTGGACATGTCTTCCACCACAGCGCATCGCCGCCTCAAGACCTTGCGTCAAAAGGGTGTTATCAGTTTGGAGATGGACGCGGCAGACAACCGCATCAAATACGTGGTGGCCACGCCCGTCGTGGAGCGGTATTTTTCGGAGTTGGGCCAGTGCGTGGGTCTGGCCTGCGCCGACGAGACAGTCAGCGATCCGAACTGACGCTTTGCCTGCGCGGGCTGCCCGCACCGTCGGGAGCCCGGTGAGCATTCCCACGCCACGAGAACACATCCTCTCGGGCCCTTGTAGCCGGGGTTTATCTGCGGGACCCCGACCGATTCTTTTTCTCGCCATTTACTTCTTTGACTAATTTGTCGGGAATCCGTTTGACGCGCGGCGATTATTTTTGGCGCAAAAATAAATACTTTTAGGCTATTTTTATTGATGCTCGAAATTCGTCTCATCCTTTTATCGGCCGTCTTATTCGGACTCTTGCATACGGTAAATGGATGGATTTTCAGTTTCGCTCAGGTCACGCCGCACATCGGCTGGATATACCTGCCAGCCTTTCTGCGTCTGGTCAATGTCCTGGTTCTTGGTAATTTGCGAGGCACCGTTGCCACGGCACTGGGCGGCGTTTTGCTGATGCTCGTCAGTGGCAGCATCAGCGGTGTCGGGTTCCTCAATGTGGCTAGTTCCTGTTCCGGGCCCTTGATTGCGGTGGCCTTGTTCCGATTTCAGACGGGTCGCGAAGTCAGCCTCGTGTCGCTTAAAGACCTTGCCGCCCTGACGCTGGCCTATTGCGTTGCCAACGCCTTGGCGCATCACCTGATTTGGACCTTGTTCGATCCGGCGCAAGTTCTCACCCCTGAGCAGCTCGCAGGGATGATGGTCGGTGATTTCAGCGGTGCAATGATCGGCGCCTACGGCCTCAAATGGTTTGCGCAACGCTTCAAAATCGGCTTTCCAGCCCGGAGCGAATGAGCTGACCTAAGGCCTTGCCAGTAGGCCACTCATGCTGGCTCGACCGAAAGTCTTTATGACATCCAAGCATCCAACATTGCGGATTGGCGCTGGCGCCGGTTACGCCGGCGACCGGGTGCGGCCGGCGCTTGAACTGGCCGAAAAAGGCCAGCTCGACTACCTCGTTTTTGAATGCCTTGCCGAGCGGACCATCGCCCTGGCCCAGCTCGAGCGCAGCAAACACCCGGATCTCGGCTTCGATCCGCTGCTTAAAAAACGCATGCAGGCGGTGCTTGCGCCCTGCATTCGTCAAGGCATTCGCGTCATCACCAACATGGGCGCGGCCAACCCCTTGCAAGCCGGCCATGAAGTGCTGCGCGTGGCGCGCGAACTGGGCTTGCCGCAAGTCAGGGTAGCGGTGGTGCTGGGCGACGACGTGCTGGCGCTGCTGACGGCGCGTGGCCTGGCGTTGCCTCTCATGGATTCGGCCAACACGCTGAGCGCGCTGGAGCAGCAGCTGATTTCGGCCAACGCCTATCTGGGCGCAGAAGCTTTGCTGCCCGCGCTGCAAACCGACGCGCAGGTCATCATCACCGGCCGGGTGGCCGACCCGGCCTTATTTTTGGCGCCGCTGATGCACCACTTCGGCTGGGCTGCTGACGATTGGACGCGGCTGGGCAAAGGCGTGCTGGTCGGGCATTTGCTTGAATGCGCCGGGCAAGTCACCGGCGGCTATTTTGCAGACCCCGGTTTTCGCGACGTGCCCGATCTGGCGCACCTGGGCTTTCCCCTGGCCGAAGTCGATGCCTCAGGCGACACCGTCATCACCAAGGTGCCGGGTTCGGGCGGTTGCGTGACAGTCGCCACATGCACCGAACAACTGCTTTATGAAATTGAAGATCCGGCCCGTTACCTGCAGCCCGATGTGGTGGCCGATTTTTCGCAGGTTCAGCTGCGGCAGGTGGGCCTGGATCGCGTCGAGGTTACCGGTGGGTCGGGTCAAGCGCGTCCCGACCAGCTCAAGGTCACGGTCGGTTACCGCGAGGGCTTCATTGCCGAAGGCCAGATGTCTTACGCCGGGCCGGGCGCTGTGGCACGCGGGCAACTCGCACTCGATGTGCTGCGTGTGCGTTTGGACGAAGCCGGTTTTGCTGATTGCGAAAGCCGCTACGAGCTGATCGGCGTCAACGCGATTTTGGGCAGCCAGCCGGCTGGCGCCGCCTTCACCCATGAAGCCCATGAAACCCACGCAGCCCATGAACCCCAGGAAGTGCGTCTGCGCTTGGCCATGCGCGTGGCCACGGCGGAGCAAGCGCAAGACGTGGTCAACGAGGTCGAGGCGCTTTACCTTAACGGGCCGGCCAGCGGCGGCGGCGCGACCAAGCTCGTGCGCGAGGTGGTTGCCGCCGCCTCAGTGTCGATCCCGCGCGAGTGGCTCAAGCCCACGGTGCGTCTTCTGGAGAATTGACATGCTGCTCAGAGACATTGCACATGCCCGCACCGGCGACAAGGGCGACCGGACCACGCTGTCGGTCATTGCCATGGACGCCCGGCATTTCCCGCTGCTTGAAAAAATGCTGACCCCTGAGCGCGTGCGCGCGCAATATGAAGGCCTTGTGCAAGGCGCGATTGATCGCTATGGTCTGGCGCAGCTGGGCGCACTGAACTTCGTTTTGCATGGCGCCCTGGGCGGCGGCGTCACGCGTTCCCTGGCCCTTGATGCCCACGGCAAATGCCTGGCTTCGGGCTTGCTCGGCCTGCGCCTGAGCGATGACGAAGCGGCCGAGGCGCGCTTGCCGAGGGTTAGTCCATAGGCGGGAAACGCTGTTTCTGCGGCAATAATCGCCCACCCTGATCGTTGAACAACCCCGGCTGCTTGCATGTGCGCAAGGCCATTTTTTTGGAGTCTTTAGATGAGTTCAAGTCTGCGTCCTGCCGGCATTTCCACCCATTTTTCAGCCCGTTGGCTGCTGAGCTTGTGTGTCGGTGCTGTTGCCGCCTATTCCGGTGCCGTGAGCGCACAGGCCTACCCGAGCAAACCCATCAAGGCCGTCGTCCCCTTCGCCGCCGGCAGCGCCACCGACCAGATCGCCCGCGCGTTCGCGGCCAAGATCGGTGAAATTCTGGAGCAGCCCGTGGTGGTCGAGAACAAGGTGGGCGTCAACGGCATGCTGGGCGCCGACGCCGTCGCCAAGGCCGCGCCCGACGGCTACACCATTTTGATCGGCACCAACAGCACCAATGCGGCCCTGAAAAGCCTGATGAAGAAGCTGCCCTACGACCAGGACACAGCCTTTGCGCCGGTTGCCTACCTCGGCTCGGTGCCACTGATCGTCGCCATCAACAACGACGTGCCCGCCAAGACGCTCAAGGAGTTTGTCGCCCTGGCCAAAGCCAAGCCCACCGAAGTGACGTTCGCCAGCGCCAGCACCTCGCAGCTGGTTTCCGCTGAAATGCTGGCCGGCATGGCCAACATCAAGATGACCAACGTGCCCTATAAAAGCGGCCCGGCCGCCATGACGGATCTGATCGGCGGCCAGGTGAACATGTTCAGCGCCGACTTTGCCGTCATGCTGCCGCAGGTCAAGGCCGGCAAAGTGCGCGGCCTGGCGGTCACGTCGAGCAAGCGCGCCAAAGCCGTGCCCGAATTGCCCACCGTCAACGAAGCCCTGGGCCTGAAAGACTACGAATTGATCGCCTATTTCGCCGTCTTCGCCCCCGCCGGCACCCCGAACGACATCGTGCAAAAGCTCAACCGGGCCATCAATACCGCCGCAGGCAGCAAAGAAATCACTGAAAAATTTGCAGCCATTGGCTTCGAGACAGAACCCGGCACGCCCGAGGCCCTGGCGCAGCGTTCCAAAACCGAAACAGAAAAGTGGGCCAAAGCCATTCGCGAGGCCAAGATCGAAGCGCAGTGATGCGAAACTGAATCGGTCAAGCCGGCTTGGCGCTACCTGTGAAGGCGGGTAGCGCCAATTTTCTTGGTGGGATCTGACTGCGCATGGGTCAGCAGCCGAGTTAATCGATGCGGCGGGAAAGGTGGCCGACAGGGCTAGCTTGCTCACATTCAAGCCGATGTATTTCATAGTCCCGCCCGACGGAACCGCGGGGCTTTGCGCTCCACGCCCTTAAGCCAGATGGCGATGAGAATTTTTTCCCCCTCTTAAACAGCCTGCGCGCATGGGCGTTCTGAAGTCCCAAAAGCATGGGTAAACATCGGCAGCGCACGCGCCGCGTCCAACCCCAAACTGCAATAATTCAGCTTTGCGCCCCCAGCAGCCGTTCACCGGCCAGGCGCGATTGGATTTTTCTTGAGCAATTCAGCTTCTTTGGCCGCCGGCGCTGTGGCCCGGCGTGTCGCGGTGATTGGTGGTGGGCCGGCGGGCTTGATGGCGGCGGAGGTCTTGGCTGCGGCTGGGGCGGCCGTCAGCGTGCAGGTTTTTGATGCCATGCCTTCGGTCGGGCGCAAGTTTTTGCTGGCCGGCAAGGGTGGCTTGAACCTCACGCATTCTGAGCCGAGCCTGGCTTTCAACAGCCGTTATGGCGAGCGGGCGGCTTTGCTGGAGCCGCTGCTGGCGGGGTTTGGCGCGGCCGAGTTGCGGCAGTGGGCGCAAGACCTGGGTATTGAAACCTTCGTCGGCAGTTCTGGGCGGGTGTTTCCCAAAGACATGAAGGCCGCACCTTTGTTGCGCAGTTGGCTGCACCGTTTGCGGGCGGCGGGTGTGCAGTTTTCGATGCGGCATCGCTGGCTCGGCTGGGACGCGGGCGGTGCGCTGAAGTTTTCGACGCCGGCGGGTGAACAAAGCCTGGTGTTTGATGCCGTGGTGCTGGCGCTCGGTGGCGGCAGCTGGTCGCGTCTGGGTTCGGACGGTGCCTGGGTGCCTTTGCTGGCGCAACAGGGGATTGCCGTGGCGCCCTTGCGGCCGTCGAATTGCGGCTTTGATGTTTCAGCGCGGCCGCATGGGCCGGGGCTTGTAGATCACGTTGTTGCCGGGGATGTTGCCCAAGGTGTGGCCCAGGGCCAGGCCAGCGGATGGTCGGCGCATTTCGCCAGCCGCTTTGCCGGCCAGCCTTTCAAGTCGGTGGCGCTGGCCTTTTCTGATTCGCTGGGCCACAGTTTCAGCCGGCGGGGTGAGTTTGTAGCCACCGCGACGGGGGTCGAGGGCAGCCTTGTCTACGCGGCTTCTCACTTGCTGCGCGACGAGATTGAGCGCAGCGGTAGCGCCACTTTCAGGCTTGACTTGCTGCCTGACAAGTCGGCGGCGCAGGTGCTGGCCGAGGTGCGGCATCCGCGGGGTTCGCGTTCTTTGTCCAGTCATCTCAAAAGCCGTTTGGGCCTGGAAGGTATCAAGGCGGCGATCCTGCATGAATTGCTGGACAAAGCGGGCATGAACGACGCGGCGCGCCTAGCCGAGGCGATCAAGGCCTTGCCCGTCACGCTGGTACGCGCCCGGCCGCTGGATGAAGCCATCAGCAGCGCGGGCGGCGTGCCGTTCGAGGCGCTGGGTACGGGCCTTCAAGTGCATTGGCCGCAGGCGCAGGCCGCTGCGCGGCGAAGTTTGGCGCCTGTGTTTTGTGCAGGCGAAATGCTTGACTGGGAGGCACCCACGGGCGGCTATTTGCTGACGGCCTGCATGGCCAGTGGGCGGCGTGCCGGATGCGGCGTGCTTGAACACTTTGCTTTGCCAGTGCCGGTTTAGTTGCCGCTTGCCTTGCCAACAATAAAGAGGGCGCTGATGGCCATGCCGGCCGTCAGGCGCTCGAATTCAATGACCTATGACCAAAGGGGAGTCATTCCATGATTGTTCGCTTTTATGTTGACCAGTTCGAAAAAGGACGCTTTGACTACCGCGTGAGCCACGAGGGTGAAGACCTCTACGCTGATGCCGGCTTGGCCAGCGTTGAAGAGTGCATCATGGCCGCGATTGACGGTCTGGGGCGCGACGCGCTGGGCGCCGAGATCGCCTACAAAAGCGTCATCAGCGGCACTTATCCGCTGGCTTCGCTGGCCTTGATGGCGGCGCAGATTGCCGAGCATGCAGAGAACTCGACGGCGGCCATTGAAGAAGTGTTGCGCCAGCCGCTACAGCGCTAAAAACCGGTCAAGCGGGCAGGGCGCCATCCTACGCGGATTGCGACGGTTTTCCCCTTGGATCTTTCAGGGCTTCCCATAGAGTGAGTGTCTGGTTGTCGCGGCCTGTCGCGCAAGGAAAGCCCCGGGGGCCGATGCCGTGCAAGGTCTTCAGCCCGGGTGCCAACACTTCAATCCAAGAGGGGAAACTCCATGAAACTTTTTGCGGACATCTTCAAGCCGACCCCAGCCGACACGATCGTCAACGACCAGCTCTATGAGGCCCAGCGCAAGCTGGTGGAGCATGAGGCCGCCGCCGAGCACCATGCCGCCTTGACCGAGATGTACCGGCGCCGGGTCGAGCGCCTGGGTGGAGGCGACACCGGTGACGGCGTAACTGCCGCGATTGACCTGAAAACCGGCCGACGGTTTCGCGCCTGAGCAGGCATCTGGTGCTTTCCGGCTTGGGAGTTTGGGTTTTTTGGGGGGGTGATTGCGCTGGCTTCTGGCTCTGGCGCTTGAAGGCTCTAAGTTCTGCCTGACTGCACAACTCATTGAAGAAGGTGACGAGCCTCGACCCCGGCACTGGCTCCACAGTTAGGGCTGCTTGGTTCCCCACCTGACCCGGTTGGCCGCTTTACCATGCGGGAAGGCCCGTCGCCCTGGATTGTAATGGACTTGCCTCGCGAGCGAGGGCTCATCAGGGTGCCTCGGGATGTTTCAGGCGCTTCCTGGCGTAACTTGCAGCGTAGCTCGCGGCGAAGGCGCGCTCTAGAATGGCCGCATGTCTTACCTCGTCCTTGCCCGCAAATACCGTCCCAAGAATTTTTCGGAGATGGTCGGGCAGTCGCATGTGGTTCAGGCGCTGGGCAATGCGCTGGCAACCAAGCGCTTGCACCATGCGTATTTATTTACCGGAACGCGGGGCGTCGGCAAGACCACGGTCTCGCGCATTCTGGCCAAGTCGCTCAACTGCACCGGCCCGGACGGGCAGGGCGACATCACCGCCACGCCTTGCGGCGTTTGCCAGGCTTGCGTGGACATTGATACGGGGCGCTTTGTGGACTACACCGAGCTCGATGCCGCATCGAACCGCGGCGTTGACGAGATCGCCCAGTTGCTGGAGCAGGCGGTTTACAAGCCGGTGATGGGGCGCTTCAAGGTCTTCATGATTGACGAGGTTCACATGCTGACCAACACGGCTTTCAATGCCATGTTGAAGACGCTGGAAGAGCCGCCCGATTACCTGAAGTTTGTGCTGGCCACAACCGATCCGCAAAAAGTGCCGGCCACGGTTTTGTCGCGATGCCTTCAGTTCAACTTGCGTCCGATGGCCCCGGAAACGATTCTGGAGCATCTGGTGCAGGTGTTGGCCACTGAAAAAGTGGTCGCCGAGCCGCAGGCGATGCGCCTGTTGGCCCGCGCGGCCAGAGGTTCCATGCGCGACGCGCTGTCCCTGACCGACCAGGCCATTGCTTTCGGCTCAGGCACGCTGCTTGAAGCGGGCGTGCGCCAGATGCTCGGCAGCGTGGACCGCAGTTATGTGTACCAGTTGCTTGACGCGCTGGCCCGAGGTGACGGCAAAAGCATCGTTGAAATGTCGGAGGTCTTGCGCATCAATGGTTTGAGCGCGGCTTCGACGCTTGAGGAAATGACGACCGTCTTGCAGCGCATGGCGGTGTTGCAGGCGGTGCCCGGCCTGAACCCTGCAGGCGATGCCAGCGATCCTGACGCGTCTGAAATCTGGCGCCTGGCGCAACTGCTGCCGGCTGACGAAACCCAACTGCTCTACAGCCTGTGCCTGCATGGCCGCGGCGAACTGGGCCTGGCCCCTGACGAATATGCGGCCCTCACCATGGTGCTGCTGCGTCTGTTGCCCTTCAAGCGACCGACGCAGGCCAGCGCGCCCTTGGACACATCGGCTGGCGGCGCTGAAGCGGGGGGCGCCGTCGAGCCCCCAAAAAAGCCGCAGCCTGAGCCGCCGCGCGCGGTGCCAGACAAGGCGCCGCCCATGGTGCGCGCGCCCTCAGCTTCTGCACCAACTTTCGCACCAACTTCTGCACCAACACCCGCACCAAGCTCTGCACCAGCACCGCTCAGCGCGGCTGCAGCGCTCCACGATTCGCCTGCATTAGCTGCTCCCGTCGCCTCGCCCGCCAGCAAAGCGCCTGCGATGGCGCACCGGCCCGATCCGGGCCCGTCAGAGTCGCCGGTTCCCTCCGCGCCGCCGCAAAGGCTCGCGGCCGCCGATGCTGCGCTGGCCAGTCACAACGCTTCGCCGGGCAATGTCAACGCGCCGACTACGCTTGAAGTCAGCCCGCTTGGTGACTTGTGGGCAGCGCTGGTGCAGGGCCTGCTCGA
>CAJAOB010000499.1 GCA_903941205.1 uncultured Burkholderiales bacterium
CCCTTTCCGGCAGAAGCGGGGCGCATTTTCCCTTGGGGCGGCCCGGCGGGAAAAGCCAGGCCCCCACGCTCCCCACCCCGTCTGGTTGGCTGCGCCTGAAACCTAGAACCCGGGTACATCTTTTCAAGCGCGGCGCTGTGCCTTTTTTCCTGAGCCCGTGTGGCTCCCTCTCCCTTTGGGAGAGGGTTGGGGTGAGGGCGACCCTCGTGGCTTTGCCGGCTCTTTCATAGCGTGGCCCTCAAGCGCATCGCCGATGAGCCAGCTTATGTGCTGCATCGCTATGACTGGAGCGAGTCGAGTCTGATCCTCGATGTTTTCACGCGCCGCCATGGGCGGGTGGCGCTGGTTGCGCGCGGCGCCAAGAAGCCCAGCTCGAGCTTTCGCCCGGTTCTGCTGCCGCTGCAACTGCTGCAAGTGGCCTTTGGCGGCGATACCGAAATCCGCAACCTCAAAAGCGCCGAATGGCAGGGCGGTCACGTCATGCCCACGGGCGACGCGCTGCTCTCGGGTTACTACCTGAACGAGCTGCTGATGCGTTTGCTGGCCCGCGACGACCCGCACCCGACATTGTTTGATGCTTATGCGGCCACGGTCCAGTTGCTGGCCAGTCAGAACGTCGACACCCTGGAGCTGGCCTTGCGGGCCTTCGAGTTGCGGCTGCTGCGCGACATCGGTTTGCTGCCCACGCTGGATGCGCAAACCGCCACCTTGCAGCCGCTTCAGGCTGACACGCCCTATGTGCTGGTGGCCGAAGCCGGCTTGCGAGAGGCGCACGATGATGATCGCGTCAGTTTGTCGGGCTTTCAATGGCGGGGCTTGCAGCAGGCGCTGGCAGGCGAGTCGAGTTTTGCCGACACCATGCGGGCGTGCGTGAACAGCCTGCCGGCCCTCAAGCCGCAGCTGCGCGCCTTGTTGCACTACCATTGTGGCGTGAAGGTCCTCAAAACCCGGCAGCTCATGATGGACCTGCAATCACTCTGAAAGCCCTCTGAAAGCGCCTCTTGAAGGCCATTGCGCAAGCCTCATCCATTGCGATCCATTTCACCTCTGACCATGGCCACAGAACAGAATCGACCCCTGATCCCCTCGCTGCACGAACTGGCCGAAGCGGTGCTCAGCGAAAGGCCGCGGGGACCTGCCGCTGCCGACTCGATCTTGCCGGCAGCCGAACGCGCCGCCATTCTTGGCCAGACCACCGGCCGCACCGCGCTGTCGGTCAATGTCAACAAGGTCGCCTTGCTGCGCAACACGCGGTCCCTCGGCATTCCGAGCGTGCTGCGTGCGGCGCACCTTTGCCTCATGGCCGGCGCGCGCGGCATCACCGTCCATCCCAGGCCTGATGAGCGGCACATCAAGCGCCACGACGTTTACGAACTCGCTGCCATGATGACTGACTGGCCGGGCCGCGAGTTCAACATCGAAGGCAACCCTTTTCACAACCTCATGGAGTTTGTGCGTGAGCTCAAACCCGACCAATGCACCCTCGTGCCGGACAGCGCCGACCAGTCCACCAGTGACCACGGCTGGTCATTCCCGGCGGATGCCGAACGCCTGCGCCCGGTCATCGAGGAATGCCGCGCGCTCGGCGTTCGCGTCAGCTTGTTCATGGACCCGCGGCCCGAGGCCATGGCCGCCGTGGCCGAGCTCGGCGCCGACCGGGTCGAGCTTTATACAGAAACCTACGCCCGCGCCTGGCCGGGCCTGCATAAACAAGAAGCCCTGCGGCCCTTTGTTGCGACGGCTCAGGCCGCAGCCCTGTGTGGATTGGGTGTCAACGCCGGTCACGACCTGAACCGCGACAACCTCACCGAATTTTTGCGGGAAGTGCCTAGCGTGCTCGAAGTCTCGATCGGTCACGCCCTGATCGCCGATGCCCTCGAACTGGGCTACAGCGCGACCGTCAAGGACTACCTGCGCTGCATCGACGAGGCCTTCACCCAAGCCGCGGACGAATGATCTACGGCATAGGCACCGACATTTGCGATGTCCGGCGCATTCGTGCCAGCCTGGAGCGCCACGGCGAACGCTTTGCCCAAAGGATTCTGAGCGAAGCCGAATTCAAGACCTGGCAGGAGCGCAGCGAGCGCTGGCCCGAACGCGGCGTTCGCTACCTCGCCACCCGGTTTTCGGCCAAAGAAGCCTTCAGCAAGGCCGTTGGCATGGGCATGCGCATGCCCATGACCTGGCGCCACTGTGAGATCGCCAAAGCCGCCAGCGGCCAGCCTCTGATCGTGTTGCATGGCGAACTCAAGACCTGGTTCGAGGCCCGGCATTTGAGTGCGCATGTGAGCGTGACCGACGAAACCGACTACGCCGCCAGTTTTGTGGTGGTCGAGCAAGCCCAGTCCCCGGGGCAGGATGCACCGGCGCGCCCGTTTTCCCCTTCTTTCCCTTCTTCCCCATCCTCCCCGCCCCTGAAAAGCAAGCCATGACACTCACCGCCTCCGGCCAGCACGCGCCCCTGATCATCGACATCGCCGGCCTCGCGCTGAGCAAGACGGACCGCCAGCGCCTGAAGCATCCGCTGACCGGCGGTCTGATTCTCTTTGCCCGCAACTGGGAAAACCGCGCCCAGCTCAGCGCCCTGTGCGCCGAGATCAAGAAAGTGCGTAAAGACCTGCTGATTTGCGTGGACCACGAAGGCGGGCGCGTGCAGCGCTTCAAGACCGACGGATTCACCCACCTGCCGCCCATGGCCGCGCTCGGGCAGATGTGGCTGCAAGACGGCAAAGACAGGGAGGGCGCCGGCGCCATGGCCGCCACCAACGCCGCCACCGCCTGCGGCTACGTGCTGGGCGCCGAGCTGCGCGCCTGTGGGGTCGACTTCAGCTTCACGCCGGTGCTTGATCTCGACTGGGGCGCAAGCGGCGTGATCGGCGACCGCGCCTTCAGCCGCGACCCCCGCCTGGTCGCCTTGCTGGCCAAGAGCCTGATGCACGGCCTCTTGCAAGCCGGCATGGCCAATTGCGGCAAGCACTTCCCCGGCCACGGCTTCGTCAAGGCCGACTCACACACGGACATCCCGGTAGACCGCCGCAGCCTCAAGGCCATTTTGGCCGACGACGCCGCGCCTTACGACTGGCTCAACACCACACTTACCAGCGTCATGCCCGCGCACGTGATCTACCCCAAAGTCGACGCGCGTCCGGCCGGATTTTCAGAAAAGTGGCTGGGTTTCATCCTGCGTGGCCAGCTCGGCTTTGGCGGCGCTGTCTTCAGCGACGACCTCAGCATGGCCGGTGCCCGTCTGCTTGACGGCAGGCAAGTGAGCTACACCGAAGCTGCCGTGGCCGCGCTCAACGCAGGCTGCGACATGGTGTTGCTGTGCAACCAGAGTCTGGACGGCGGCGCGGCCGTCGACGAGTTGCTCGAAGGCATGACCCGCGCGCAAGTCAAGGGTGACTGGGAGCCACTGGAGTCCAGCGAAGAACGCCGCCTGGCCCTGCTGCCCAGCAAACCCGCGGTGGCTTGGGATGATCTGATGCTCGAGCCTGCGTACATGCACGCGCTCGGGTTGGTGCCCTGACCAAGGCCGGCCACGCTTGACCCTCGCCATTCCTGACCTCCGCCCATCATTTCGGGCATGACCAGGAATCCAATGGCGCAATTGAAGGCGGCGTGGCGTTACTGCTTACCGCTCCAGTGGCGCAGTTCGGCCACTCCCTCCGGGCTGCGCTGCTCAGAGCGCCATGCCGATGGCATGACCTTCGGCGGTGGCTGACATCGGCTCGCGGGCCAGCAGGCAGTCGCCGATGCGGTGCACCGGCACACCGCTGTCACGCAGTGGCGCCCACAGGTCGACATCGGGCTTGCGGGGCGTGGCGTAGGTGATCAGCGCCACTTGGTCGATGTGGCGCAGCGTGTCGCCGAAGATGCTTCGGTAGGCCAGACGCCCGTCTTCTTCCATCAGATCGGTCCAGACCGGCTCGACCTGCGTCAGGATCTCGATGCCGCGTTCGGCGCATCGGCGCTGAATGCGTTGGCGCACCACCAAGGACACATCCTGCGCCACTGACTCGCGGCCGCACAAGATCACCACGCGCTCGAACCGGTCTTTCAACAATTCGGCGGCGGCATAGGTGCCGGCGGTCTGGTCCAGGTCGTACAGCACGGCCACGCCGGCTTGCGTGCCCGGACGTTTGAGAAGTTCCACCACCACCTCGCGCAGGTCTTGCACCCAGCCCTCGTCGCGCAGGCGGGTTGGCAAGGCCCGCGGCCAGACCATGGTGGCCCCGGTGGCCAGCACCACCGCCTGCGGCTGCGTGGCCAGCACCTCCTGCGCGCTGGCGCGCTGACCCAGCCGAAGATCAACGCCCAGCCGCTGCAGCTGCATGAACTGGTAGTCGGCAATGCTGGACAGCGATTCACTGATGGGCAGGCGCGATTGCAGCTGCGCTTTACCGCCGGGCATTGCGCTGTGCCCCCACAGCGTGACCTGGTGGCCGCGCTGGGCGGCGGTCATTGCTGCTTCCAGCCCGGCAATACCTGCCCCCACCACCGCGATGCGTTTCGGCACCGCAGCGGCGGGCAAGTCGGCATCGAGTTCGTGGGGATGGGCCACGCGTGGGTTGTTGTCGCAGGCAATCGGCAGGCCCTGGATGATGGTGCCCCAGCACGAATTGCAGGACACGCAGTAGCGGATGCTGCGC
>CAJAOB010000500.1 GCA_903941205.1 uncultured Burkholderiales bacterium
TCCGGCAACCCGCCGGCCGCCGCGCAGATCAAGGGCCCGGCCATTCAGGAATGGGCTGCCGAAGGCGTGTTGGCCAATCTGGACGCCACCGCCAAGGCCGAAAAGTGGGACAGCCTGCTGCCCGGCGTGGTGGCCAATGTGATGAAGTTCAAAGGCAGCTACGTGGCTGCCCCCGTGAACGTGCACCGCGTTAACTGGATGTGGGCCAACGCCGCCGTGCTGAAAAAAGCCGGTGTGACGGGCGCCCCCAAGACTTGGGACGAGTTCTTTGCCGCGGCTGAAAAAGTCAAGAAAGCCGGCCTGATCGCCGTCGCCCACGGTGGCCAGAACTGGCAGGACTTCACGACCTTCGAGTCGGTGGTGCTGGGTGTGGGCGGTGCCAAGTTTTACAACGACGCGCTGATCAAGCTCGACGCCAAGGCACTGAACAGCGACACCATGAAGAAGTCGCTGGAGACCTTCCGCAAGATCAAGGGCTACACCGACGCTGCATCACCCGGCCGCGACTGGAACCTGGCCACGGCCATGCTGATCCAGGAAAAGGCCGCTTTCCAGTTCATGGGTGACTGGGCCAAGGGCGAGTTCTCGGCTGCCGGCAAGGTGCCGGGCAAAGACTACATCTGCGCCGCCGCGCCTGGCACGGCCAACGCCTACACCTTCAACGTCGACTCCTTTGCCATGTTCAAGCTCAAGGACGCCGGTGCCCAAAAGGCCCAGGGCGACTTGGCTGCTTCCATCATGGGCACCGAGTTCCAGGAAGTGTTCAACCTGAACAAGGGCTCTATCCCTGTGCGCCTGAACATGGACATGGCCAAGTTTGACGACTGCGCCAAGCTGTCGGCCAAAGACTTTGTGTCGACCGCCAAGTCTGGTGGTCTGGTGCCATCGGTCGCCCACGGTATGGCCATCAAGCCTGCTGCTGAAGGCGCCATCAAGGATGCGGTCAGCCAGTTCTGGAACGACGACAAGATCACTGTGGCGGCCGGCATGGCCAACATTGCCAAGGCCGCTGCTACCAAGTAAGCGTTTGGTTTAGCCGCCAAGGGCCTGGGGTGCGTGCCGCCGCGCATGTCCCCCGGCCTTTGGCCTCCTCCTTTACTTCGCTTTGGTACGCACCCCAGGCCTTTGGCTTGGGGTTGCGCTTTTCGCCGTACCAGAGCAATGCGTATGCAATCCATGGAAAAACTCATCCCGAAGCTGGTGATCGCACCGGGCTTTGTGCTCGGCTTTGCCTTTATCTACGGCTTCATGATCTGGAACGGCGTCCTGTCGGTGACCGGCTCGCGCATGCTGCCCAACTACGATGAGTTCGTCGGGCTGGCGCAGTACGCCAAGCTGTGGGAGATGGACCGCTGGTGGGTCGCGCTGACCAACCTGGGCATTTTCAGCGTGCTGTATGTGGGTTGCTCGATGGCGCTGGGCATGGGGCTGGCGATTTTTCTGGACCAGAAAATTCGTTTTGAAGGCGTCTTGCGCACCGTGTACCTGTACCCCATGGCGCTGTCTTTCATCGTGACCGGCACCGCCTGGAAATGGATTCTGAACCCCAGCCTGGGGCTGGAAAAGCTGATGCACGACCTGGGTTGGAGCAGCTTTCATTTCGACTGGCTGGTGCAAAGCGACACCGCCATTTACTGCGTGGTGATGGCCGGCATCTGGCAGTCGGCCGGTTTTGCCATGGCGCTGTCGCTGGCGGGCTTGCGCGGCATTGACGACAGCATCATCAAGGCGGCGCAAATTGACGGCGCCAGCCTGCCGCGCATTTACTGGCGCGTGATCCTGCCCATCTTGCGGCCGGTGGTTTTTTCCACCACGCTGGTGCTCTCGCACCTGTCCATCAAGAGTTTTGACCTGGTGATGGCGCTGACTTCCGGCGGTCCCGGCTATGCGTCTGACGTGCCGGCCACCTTCATGTATGTGATGAGTTTCACCCGCGGCCAGATCGGCCTGGGCGCTGCCAGTGCCACCATGATGCTGGCCACGGTGGCGGCCATTGTGGTGCCTTACCTGTACAGCGAGCTGCGCGCCAAGCCGCACGACCGCTAACCGGACGCCCAACATGAGCAAACACTTTTTCCGCGCGATGATTTACGGCGTTCTGCTGATTGCCGCCTGTTTCTTTCTGGCGCCGCTGTATGTGATGCTGGCCACCTCGCTGAAAGACGCCGAGCAGATACGCTCCGGCAACCTGCTCAGCCTGCCCACCAGTTTCAACTTTGAGGCCTGGCAGCTGGCTTGGTCCACCGCCTGCACCGGCGTTGATTGCCGGGGTCTGAAACCTTACTTTTTCAACTCCGTCATCATGGCCGTGCCGGCGGTGCTGATCTCCACCGCCTGGGGTGCCGTCAATGGCTATGTGCTGAGCATGTGGAAGTTCAGGGGCTCGGAGCTGCTCTTTGGCTTCATGCTGTTTGGCGTGTTCATGCCTTTTCAGGTGGTGCTGCTGCCCATGAGCCAGGTGCTCGGTTTTCTGGGCATTTCCAGCTCGCTCACCGGCTTGATTTTGGTGCACTGCATTGCCGGGCTGGCCGGCACCACGCTGTTTTTCCGCAATTACTACACCGCCATTCCCGCCGAGCTGGTGAATGCCGCACGCATGGACGGCGCAGGCTTCTGGCGCATTTTCTGGCGCATCGTGCTGCCCTTGTCCACGCCGATTCTGATGGTCACGCTGATCTGGCAGTTCACCAACATCTGGAACGACTTTTTGTTTGGTGTGGCTTTCAGTGGCGCTGACAGCAAGCCCGTGACGGTGGGCCTGAACAACATGGCTAACACCTCGAGCAGCGTCAAAAGCTACAACGTCGACATGGCTGCGGCCGTGATTGCCGGACTGCCCACCATGCTGGTGTATGTGCTGGCCGGTCAATATTTTGTGAAGGGACTCACCGCCGGCGCGGTGAAAGGATGAACACCATGGCAGCTTCTTTGCACATCGCGGGCATCCGCAAGACTTTTGGCAAGGGCGACAAGATGGTGGAGGTGCTCAAACGCATCGACATCGATGTCGCGCCCGGTGAGTTCCTGATCCTGGTCGGCCCCTCGGGCTGCGGCAAGTCGACGCTGCTCAACATCATTGCCGGCCTTGACGAACCGACCGAGGGCGAGATCCGCATCAGCGGGCGCAACGTGGTGGGCGTGGCGCCGGCGCAGCGCGATATTGCGATGGTGTTTCAAAGCTACGCGCTCTACCCGTCGATGAGCGTGGCAGAAAACATCGGCTTTGCCCTGGAGATGCGCAAGGTGCCCAAGGCCGAGCGCCAGGCGCGCGTGCAGCAGGTGGCGGCCACGCTGCAAATCAGCCATCTGCTGGACCGCCGACCCTCGCAGCTCTCGGGCGGCCAACGTCAGCGTGTGGCCATGGGGCGGGCGCTGGCGCGTCAGCCGCAGCTCTTCTTGTTTGACGAGCCGCTGTCCAACCTGGACGCCAAGCTGCGCGTGGAAATGCGCGCCGAGATCAAGCGCCTGCACCAGGTGTCAGGCATCACCAGCGTGTATGTGACGCACGACCAGATCGAGGCCATGACGCTGGGCAGCCGCATCGCCGTCATGAAAGACGGTGTCTTGCAGCAGCTCGGCACGCCCGACGATATTTACAGCCGGCCGGCCAACACCTATGTGGCGTCCTTCATCGGCTCGCCCACCATGAACATGGTGCAGGGGCAGGCCCTTGGACCGGCCGGCTTTGAAATTGCCGGTGCCTGCCTGCCACTGGCTGCGCCGGTGGCCGGGCTGGCGCAGCTGGGCTTGCGGCCGGAACACATCGCACTGGCCAATGACGCGCCCTGGCGCGGTGAGGTCAGCATCGTTGAGCCCACCGGCGCAGACACTTTTGTGGTGGTCAAGACGGCGGCGGGCGATGTCACGGTGCGCACCCCGCCGCAGGCCCGTGTCAGCCCCGGCGATCAGGTCGGCTTGCAGGCCAACGGGGATCACGCCAGCTGGTTTGACGTGGCCAGCGGCCAGCGGCTTTAAACCGCGCCCGGCACGTCAGCCGTTGCCGGCAAGCGGATGCACACCCGCAGGCCGTGCGGCTGCACCGCTTCCACATCGGCCGTGCCGCCATGCTGGCGGGCGATCTCGGCCACGATGGCCAGCCCCAGGCCGCAACCGCCCTGGCGCTCGCTGGCCCGCCAGAAGCGCTCAAACACACGGGCCCGGTCAGCCGCGGGCAGCCCGGGCCCGTTGTCTTCCACCTCCACCAGCACTTGCCCGGGCAGGGCCCGTACGCGCAGCGTGACGGTGGCGCCACGCCCGGCGTAATGCAGCGCGTTGTCAATCAGGTTGCTCA